>WRCU01000049.1 GCA_009783805.1 Oscillospiraceae bacterium | reverse complement strand
GCCTACATAGACGACTACATGCGCGTCAGGTATCCCCGCGGCATGGTGGTGAACCCCTCCATATGCGGCGACAGGCTGCCGTACGACCTGGCTGAGGGGTCGACCTTGTTCGGGGGGGCCGAATACGCGATAGTGCGCCCGGAGTTCCGCGCCCCGGCCCCGCCCAGGCCCGCGGGCCCGAGGAAGGCCGCGTGCGGCGGCCTAGGGCTCACCATCATGGTCACGATGGGCGGCTCGGACGTTCTAGGCATGACCCCTTGGCTGCTGTCGATGCTCGCGCGGGAGTACCCTAGGGCAAGGAAAACGGCGGTGCTAGGGCCCGGATACGGGGATTCGGGAGCCGCGGAGGCCGCGGCCGACGGGATGACGGAGCTGTTCAAGTCGCTGTCGGCCTCCGGGATGCGAAGCCTGATGCTCGGCGCGGACGTCGCGATAAGCGCCGCGGGCCAGACGGTGAATGAGCTCCTGAGCTGCGGCACCCCTATGGTCCCCATCGCGGTCGTCGGTAATCAGCTGTGCGCGCTCCCGGCGCTGCGGGATCTGGGGATGGAGCCCTTGGACGCCACGGCGGCGGGGTTCCGGATGGATGGGGTGCCTTGGGTTAGGCTCATAAATAAGGCCGCGCCATACGCGCCCCTCAGGTTCGACGGTCAGGCCCGGATCGTCAGGGCGCTGGCCGCGGCTCCGGGACCATAGCCCCGGAGCCGCCGACGGCGGAATCGGACTCCGCCCCATCCATCACCGTCGCCTTGGCCGAGCGGCCGCACGAGGCGATCAGTATCATGCATATCGTGAATATCGCGAATATGATCACGGTCCTATCCATCCTTGCGCAGCCCCCGTCCATGTCATTTAAGTGATATGACGGATGGTGCCGGGCAAAGTTCCAAAACCATCGCGCGGGCCGCACGGGCCCGCCGTCACGGCCGCCTTACGCGCCCGCCGTCACGGCCGCCGGGCGCGGCTCCCCCCTCCCCACCGCGCCGGCCGCCTTCATCGCCTTCACCGCCCTCATCTGCTTCATCGTCAGGTACTTCCTCATCCGCGCCATCACGTCGTTGAAGTCGATCGGCTTGCCTATGTGGTCGTCCATTCCGGCCTGGAGGCAGCTCTCCACGTCGTCGCGGAACACGTTCGCCGTCATCGCGATGATCGGCACCGACGTCGCCTCCGGCACCCCGAGGGACCTGATCTGCTTGGTGGCCTCATACCCGTCCATGACGGGCATCTGCACGTCCATGAGTATAACGTCGAACTCGGCGGGCGAGGCCTCGAACAGGCTCAGCGCCTGGCTGCCGTTCTCGGCGCAGACCACCTCGATGTTCGTGGGCTCCAGCAGCGCCAGCACGATCTCGCGGTTGATCTCTATGTCCTCGGCCAGGAGCACCTTGTAGCCGCTGTAGTCGTCCGCCAGCTCGCCGGCCTCCGCGTCGTCCTCCAATCCGGCCTCCAGCGCCGAGTTGATGAACTCCTCTATGTCTATGCGCAGGAGGGGCTTCGGCAGGAACTTCACGATCCCCATCCCCTTCGCCTCGTCCTTCATGACGTCCCAGTCGATGGCGGAGAAGACGGCCGTCACCGGCGGCTCCTCCGACTCGGCGTGCACCCTCCTGGCCAGCTCGATCCCGTTGATGCCGGGCAGCTTCCAGTCGAAGAAGTAGAAGTCGTACGTGCCGTAGCCGCCGCCCCTGAGTATGTCCAGCGCCTCCTCGCCGCTCGAGGCGACGTCGCAGCCTATGCCCAGCTCCTCCGAGGTCTCGGCGAAGAACCTCCTCACCTCGGGCTCGTCGTCCACCGCCAGCAGCCTGAACGTCTTGGCCGGGGACTTCGCGGCCCTGAATATCTGGACGCCCTTCTGCCCCTTCTGCATGCTCACCGTGAACGAGAAGGTGGACCCCTCGCCGGGCTTCGAGTCCACCCAGATCTCGCCCCCCATGAGCTCGACGATCCGCTTCGATATCGAGAGGCCCAGCCCCGTGCCGCCGAACTTGCGCGTGGTGCTTTGCTCCGCCTGCTCGAACGACTTGAATATGCGCCCTTTCTGCTCCTCGTCCATGCCGATCCCGTTGTCGATGACGTTCACCTGCAGGCGGCACAGCCCGTCCTCCTCGCCCAGCATGCGCGTCTCTATCGTTATGACGCCGCCCTCCGGCGTGAACTTGGTCGCGTTGGACAGAAGGTTCGTCATGACCTGCGCGAGCCTGTGGTCGTCACCCACGAGGAAGCGCGGGATCTTGCCCACGCTGCGGACGCATAGCCTTTGCCCCCTCTCGTTCGCGCGGAACCCCACTATGTCCACCACCCGCCGCATCAGCCTGTCGAACTCGAACTCGGCGTTCGAGAGGTCGAACTTGTCGGCCTCGATCTTGGACATGTCCAGGATGTCGTTGATGACGTACAGCAGGTGGTTCGACGCGTTCTCCACTTTCTTGAAGCAATAGTCCTTCCTCTCCATGTCCGGGGAGGCCTTCCCTATCTTGGCCATGCCGATGACCGCGTTTATCGGCGTGCGTATCTCGTGGCTCATGTTCGCCAGGAAGTTGCTCTTGGCGTGGGCGGCCGCCTCGGCCTTGGCGGCCGACTGGCGCACCTTGTCGAACATCCCGTCGAGGTTGTCTATCATCGTCCGGAGTGACTTTCCCATGGTGTCGACCTCCGAAAGCGCCTCGACGTCGGCGTTCAGGTCGCCGCCCGCCACCTTCTGCAGGTTGGCCTCGATCTCCGCCATCCTCCAGACGAACGAGGAGACGTGCCTGATGCAGATGCTGATCTCATCTTTATAACGGTAGCATTCGTCGACTATCTCGTTGTCCCGTTCGGTCCGCGTCATGTCGCCCGTCAGGCTCGCCTTCTTCATGAATTCCGTGAGGGCGGCTATCGGCTTGCTTATGGTGCCGGGTATGTAGAACGCCATGGCGAGGAACAGCATCGCGGAGGCCATGATCATCGTGACCGTCACCAAGAGCGACCTGTCGGCCATCGCCCCGTTGTCCGCGGCGAGGGATCCCAGGATGCTTATCGCCAGCCCCGATATCTCCTCCACCAAGCCCACTATCTCATTGGTGTAAGTGATCTCCAGGAAGGCCATCCTCCGCTCGACCTCGACCAGCGACTCGATGAACTCCGGGTTGCCCGCGGAGAAGTCCTGCACCTTGAACAGGATCTCCACCGCGTCGACTATGCCTTCCCTCAGGGCGGCCACCACCGGCAGCACCCTGAGCACCTCCTCGCGCACCTGGTCGAACGCTATCTCATACAGCTCGTTCAGGCTGTACTCCAGCGCGGCGATGCTTTCCTCCAGCTTCTCGGTCAGCATGACCATGTTATGCTCCGTATTGCCCACATGCAGCAGCTCACGCATGTAGACGCGGGCGTCGGCCAGGTTCGCCTTCGAGTCCAGGATGGAGGAGACGCGCCGGCTTGTCTGTTCCATGGCGTCGGAATAGGCGTCGTTTATCACCCTCATGTTGTTCATGACGAATAGCCCGGCCCCGGCCACTATGACGACTATCGTGAGGTATGAGAGCAATAGCTTGCTGCCTACCCTCAGGTTCCGGAACCATCTCATATGGTGCCCTCCTATCGCTTTCCGGGACGCGGGGCCAGCCCACGCCCGCCAGTTCGTTAGGTTTCCGCGCATGGCCGTCCGACCCCAGGTAGGCCCACCCCCGACGTCCGCCCGTCAGTACCCTATCTCCCTGGAGGTGACGCCGTGGATGTGCGCCCCGATCTTCCTGTCTTCCTTCCAGATATGGTTCACGAGCCAGCGGATGACCGTCTTGTTCAGGTCATTGTTCAGCTCCTCCGAGGATCCGCTCTCCTCGAAGCGCTTCACGAGCCCGCCCACCGACTCCTTGAACCTTTCGTGGATGCCCTTGTGCTCCTTGTACCCCGGGTAGTTGTGTATGACCTGTATGGCCTCCTCGTCGTAGAAGTGCCTCACCGTGTAACCGACCAGGAACTCCAGGGTCTCCTTCAGCTTCACGATGCTGCCGCCTCCCACGCATTGGTCGACCAGCCCGTTCACCAGCTCGAACAGCCTCATGTGCTGCGAGTCGACCTGCTCGTTGCCCATCCTGAGCTTGTCGTCCCATACGATCCCGTTGGTTTGGCTCGCCATCATTACCCACCCCTTCCTTTCTATTTACGTTGCGTTTATTGCTGCGGCATTCCGACATGTTCGCTGCCGATACGGCGCATACGGCGCCGGCCTCGGCCCAGGGTGTGATAATGATAATGCTTGCGGGGCCATTATACAATACGTTTTCAGATGACATTTATGATGAATTCGTTGTTGAAACACATATATCTAGCGCTAAATTTCACATCATTAAATTAATGTAGACGCATTCCACGTATTTATCATCAAAGGCGCCATTTTATTTAACAAAATATAATCATAGTAAACGGATGACTCGACAGCATGCCACCTCTGCGCCGCGATGAAGCGGCCGGGGGCCACATGACGGCCACCCTATGCATGGGAATGGCATATGCATTAATATGGCATATGTATTAACATGAGTATGCCTCATGGCAATGAGCCCATCGCTACGTTAGGAGGCCCCGAATGAGAGCCAGGCGCTGCTTCATCGACTGCGGCGACGTATATCTCAGGATGCTCGAGAGGGAGGACGCGGACGGCAACTACCTCCATTGGTTCGACGACGAGGAGGTCTGCCGGCACAACTCCCACCACCGGTTCCCGCTAGGCAGGGACTCCCTCATCGCCTACGCGTCCGAGTCGGCCGCGGACCGCTCGCGGTTGGTCATGGCCATCGTCCATAGGGTGGAGGACGTCCACATAGGCAACGTCAGCCTGCAGGGCATAGACTACGTGAGCCGGTCCGCCGAGCTGGCGATCATCATCGGCGAGAAGGACTACTGGGGGAAGGGGTATGGGCGGAAGGCCTCACAGTACATGGTCGACCACGCCTTCGACTCGCTGAACCTCAGAAGGGTCCACTGCGGGACCTTGGAAGACAACCTGGGCATGCAAAGGATTTGCGCCGCCTTGGGCTTCAGCAAGGAAGGCGTGCGCCGCAAGGCGGAGTACAAGGGCGGGTCGTACCTCGACGTCATAGAGTACGGCCTGCTGCGCGAAGAATGGGTTTCGCGGGCGTAAGGCGCGTCCGCTCGGATCGACGGAAAGGGGGCGCAGCAAGCGATGAGACGAAGCGTACTGATAATCGGCGCCGGCCTGATGGGGGCGCTGTACGACGGGCCCGGCGACGGCAAGGTCCTCTCGCACGCCCACGCCTTCGCAAGCTCGCCGGACCATAGGCTGCTCGGATTCATAGACAGCGACGCCCAAAAGGCCAGGCAGGCCTGCGGCATATGGGGCGGCAAACCTTATGCGGACGTGCACGAAGCCCCCAAGGCGGACATATACTCCATAGCCGTGCCGGACAGACTCCACTACGAGGTCCTGACCGAGACGCTGAAGAGGGACCCATCCCTCATACTGCTCGAAAAGCCGGTGGCGACGAGCCACGATGAGCTGGACTCTCTGAGGCTGATGGCGCGGCAGGTCAGGACGCCCATCCTGGTGAACCACGGCAGGCGCTTCATCGAATACTACTCATACCTCAGGGGCAAGGTCGTGAACGGCGAGTACGGCCAGTTCATACACGGCACGGGCTACTACGGCAAGGGTATCCTGCACAACGGCTCGCACATGGTCGACCTGCTCTTCTACCTATTCGGCAGGGACGTGGGCGCGGCCGCCTCCTGGCCCAAGCGCGAGGCCGCGGACGACGGCGCCCTGATAGGGATCGAGGGGATCCTCTGGGGCATGGACGACCACTCCCCGGATGACCCGAGCGTGGCGGCCCTGCTGGGGGTCGCCGGCGGCAGGTTCGCGCTCATCCCCGTCGACAGCGGCAAGGTGACGATATTCGAGATGGACCTGCTGTTCGAGAAGAAAAGGGTGAAGCTCCTAGACGGTGGGATGAAGGCCGAGGAGTATGACCTTAACGAGTCTTCAGCGTATTTCGGGCATAGGAACTACGTCCGCTCCTCGGGCACGGAGATGGACCTTTCCGAGAGCCTGAACGGCGCCGTGAGGAACATCACGGCGCACCTCGACGGCGACGCCCCGCTGCTCTGCCCCATCCTCGACGGGATGCGGACGCTGGAGACGTGCCTCAGGATCAAGGACGCGTACCATGGGCTGGGCCTAGGCGCGCCGGACTGAGGCGCGCTTCGCCAGGTCCGGGTGCCATAATAAGGAGGATGCATATGGGCATAGGGCTGACGGAGAGCGTCGTATGGCGCGGCGGCAACAAGGAGCATTTATACGGCGAGTTCAGCATACCCGGGATCGTCGTCACCGATAGGGGCACGCTGCTCGCGTACGCCGAGGCGCGCGACTATGACAGCGTGTTCTTCCGATGGGGCGACTGGGCGGCCATCGACATCGTCATGAAGCGCAGCGTCGACGGCGGGAGGTCCTGGTCGGAGACCAAGGTCCTGTGCAACGGCACCGACCCGAAGGGGACGGGCGGCCACCGGACGACGAACAACGCCGTGATGATCGCCGACGGCGGCCTGGTGCACATGGTCTACAGCGTCTGGTACGGGTACGAGGCCCTGCGCGGCGGCGGCGTCTACTACGCACGGAGCGCGGACGACGGCCTGACATGGTCGGAGCCGCGCGAAATCTCGGCCATGTGCCATACCGAAGGCTACCCATACAGCCTCATCGCCGCGGGGCCCGGCCACGGCATCGTCCTGAGCGGCAAGAGCAAGAACCCGGGCATGCTCCTCACCCCGGTATGGATGACGCCGTACAAGGTCGGCATCGAGCACGCCATGCAGCACGCCAGCGACAACGTCGTCTCGACGCTGTATAGCCTCGACCGCGGCGAATCTTGGCGGCTGGGCGAGATCCTGGGCACCGAGGGCGAGGTCACGTGCCCCAACGAGACGGTGGCGGTGGAGCTTTCAGGCGGGGGCGTCATGCTCAACTCCCGCAACACCAGCGACATGAAGCGCAGGTCGGTCACGTTCGGCCCCGACGGCATAGGCGGTTGGGCGCCTCAGGCCTTTGACATGGCCCTGCCGGACCCCAGGTGCTTCGGCAGCGCCGTGCGCTACGACGACGAAACGATCCTCTTCGTCAACTGCGCCAACGACGACCAGAACCCCGAGTCGTTCCTCGCCCCGCGAAAGAATCTGACGGTCCGCGCCAGCCGCGACGACGGGAGGACCTGGGAGCGCTCGAAGGTGGCCCAGCCCGGCAGGGCGGGCTACGCCGACATCGCGGTCGGCCCCGACAAGGCCATATACGTCCTCTACGACATCGAACATGGGGCCGAGTCCATGAACCTGATAAAGTTCGACCTGGAGTGGCTGTACGCCGACGACTGATTGCTGGGGGACGCACGCATGGGCGTCTATGAGGACATCGTCAGGATGTGGCGCGGTTGGCGCGTGGCCTCCGCCTCCGACATCGACCTGAGGCTGCATAGCTTCAAGGTCCTTTTCGCATACAACTCAGGCAGGATCGAGAACGTAGACATTACATACCATGACACGCGCGAGATGTTCGAGAACGGCAAGGCCGTCGGCTTTACGGGCGACCCCCGGGCGCTCTTCGAGCTCAGCAATCAAAGGCTGTGCTATGAGTTCCTGAAAAAAAAGATAATCGATAGGGAGCCCTTGACCGTAAGGTTGGTCCTGGAGATCCATGGGGCCCTGACCGGCGGCACTTATGACGAGAGGCGCTATGTCGGGCAAGGCGAGCGTCCGGGCTCGTTCAAGAGGCACGACTACGTGACGGGGCGAATGGAGGTGGGCTCCGAGCCAACCAAGGTTATGGGAGACGTCGAAGAGTTGCTTCGCGAGGTGGGCGAAACCGTCATGGACGGATCCGAGGATGGCAGGATAATGAAGGTCGCGGCCTACTTCCATGCGAGGTTCGAGCACATACACCCGTTCGCCGACGGGAACGGCCGCGTGGGCCGTACGCTGTTGAACTATTACCTGATGGTCCGCGACCACCCGCCGATCATCATCCATGAGGACGAGAAGGCCGATTATTATGAAGCCTTGGAAGGCTATGACGCATCCGAAGGCATCATGCCGATGCATCGGTTCTTAGTGCGCCAAGCCGAGCGCACATGGGTCAAGTCACTGACGCGCGAGTCCGGCAACCCAAAGGGGTGACGACTATGGTCATGAGGCAAGGGCCGGACGGCAGGCTGAGCTTCACCCTTCCGGCCGTATCAGGCGGCAGAATTCGCCGGCCGTGACCACGAGCGGGTCGCCGTGCGGGTAGTGGCGCAGGTTGGCCGTTATCAGCATCGCGTCGCAATGGCGCGCCACGTCTTAGAAGGCCCGGTCGCCCTCATGCGCGAAACGCCCTTCCGACTTCGGCGGGGAGGCGTGCGTCCCGGCCTCGGCT
>WRCU01000048.1 GCA_009783805.1 Oscillospiraceae bacterium | reverse complement strand
TTGGACCGCATGATAGAGGCCCACCGTGACTTGATGCCGCAATTTAAATAAATCGGGCGCAATGTCTGCGATGTCCAGAGAGAACGCGGTACGGCGCAGCTCGGGACGCTCGCGACGTACCAACCGTAATCGGGCGCCATGTCCGCGATATCCTAAAAGAACGCGGTACGGCGCAGCTCGGGACGCTCGCGACGTACCAACTTATGTTATATTTGGTTTGCTCCGGGCATGGCCCCGGACGCAACCTAATAAAGAAGGAGGCGTCGGCGAACCGGCGCGGGGTATAAGGCCGACTCGCCGCTGACGGCCTATGCGCAAGAGGAACGTGGTCGTGTTCATGACGGACCAGCAAAGGTGGGACACGTGCGGCTTCCACGGCAACCCCCTGGGCCTCACGCCGAACCTGGACAGGGCGGCCGCCGACGGCACCGACCTCCACCTATGCTTTTCCAACCAGCCCGTGTGCGGGCCGGCGCGCGCGATACTCCAGAGCGGCGTGTATCCGACCCAGAACAATACGTTCAGGAACGGCCTGGCCCTGCCGAAGGACTCGGTGACATTGGCGAAGCTGTTCAATGGGGCCGGGTACAGCACGGGGTACATAGGCAAGTGGCACCTGGCCGACGACAACGCCGTGCCCAAGGACTCCAGGGGCGGGTATGACTACTGGCTAGGCGCGAACGCGCTCGAGGCCTGCTCCGATTCCTACCGGACGCGGATGTACGACGGCGACTGCCGGCCGGTCGACCTGCCCGGCTACCGCTCCGACGCCCTCACGGACGCCGCCATACGCTATATTGACGCGCACAAGGCGGAGCCGTTCTTCCTCTTCGTCTCATACCTCGAGCCGCACTTCCAGAACCACCTCGACAACTACCCCGCCCCGGACGGATACGAGCCCGGCTACACGGGCAGATGGTCCCCGCCGGACCTCACGTCGCTGAGGGGCACGTCGCCCCAGCACCTCGGAGGTTACTACGGCATGGTGAAGCGCCTGGACGAGGGGTACGGGCGGATACAGGACGCCCTGAAGAGCCTGGGCCTATCGGACGACACGATTACGCTCTTCGTGACCGACCACGGCTGCCATTTCAAGACGCGCAACGACGAGTACAAGCGCTCCGGGCACGAGAGCTCCATACGCATACCGTGCGTGCTGACCGGGCCCGGCTTCCAGGGCGGCGGGCGCGTGAGGAGGCTGACCAGCCTGATCGACTTGCCGCCTACATTGCTGGACGCGGCCGGGATAGCGGTGCCCGACCATTTCATGGGCAGGTCGGTATGCCCGATAGTCAAGGACAGGGCCGCGCCATGGCGGGACGACGTGTACGTGCAGATAAGCGAGTCCTCGGTCGCCAGGGCCATCAGGACGTCGCGTTACAAATACATAGTGAGGGCCGAGGGGAAGGACCCGTGGAGGGACGCCGCCTCGGGCGAGTACGTCGAGGACGCGCTGTACGACCTGCGGGCCGACCCGTATGAGCTCAACAACGTGATCGGCTACGAGTCGCACGCCGCCCTGACCGAGGTGCTGCGGGCGCGCATGCTAGGGAGGATGGCCGAAGCCGGGGAGGGTGAGCCTTCCATACGGCGGGCGCCCAGCGTACGTTCCTTCCAGAAGGTCATATATGAGCATGAACTCAACCTTTGATTATGGGGACGACTGCCTGAGGGGGATCATAGGCCGCTCGTTCCGGGCTGAGATCGAATCCGTCGAGTCGACGATGCGTGCGATGGGCCTAGGGGCCTTCCGGGAGGCGGTGCGGGCCCTTTCCTCCGCGGCGAGGATAGCCGCCGTAGGGTGCGGCCACTCGGGGATAGCCTGCATGCACCTCGCCCACCTGATGTGCTGCGCCGAAAGGCCGGCCCGCTTCATCGCCCCCTCCGAGGCGGCGCACGGGGGCTGCGGGTTCCTATTAGGGGGCGACGTCGCCGTCTTCGCGTCGCGGGGGGGCGGGACCGACGAGCTGCCGCCCCTCATGCGCCTGCTTAAGGGCAGGGGCGTAACATTGCTGGCGGTGACCGAGAATCCGTCGTCCGAGATGGCCGGGTTGGCCGATATAACGCTCCCCATCAAGGTCACGCGGGAGTGCGACGCCCACGACAGCCAGGGTACGTCCAGCTTCGTCGCGATGTGCGCCGTCTTCGACGCGCTGCAGGCCGCCGTGATCGATGCCACGGGATTCGGCCCCGAGCGGTTCGCCGGGATCCACCCCGGCGGCGCGGTGGGCAGGAGGCTGGGGGGCGCCATGGGCCATCCGGTCGTCTTTGGCGGCTCAAGTAGGGGGACCCTAGGAGAAGACCATGAAAGTTAGGCCGCGGGCGCCCTTTTTCGAGGTGGGCGTCAAGAACTACGCCTACGGCGACGACGTCGTGAGGATGGGACTCTTCCTGGACAGGCTCGCGGGGCGCTACGACGTGGACGTCATATACATCGTGCCCCACATGGACATAAGGGAGGTGGCGCGCACGGCCGACCGGCTGTTCGTGTTCGCCCCCTACATGGACGCGCTGCGCCCGGGGCGCGGCATGGGCCTCATACTGCCGGAGGGCGTGAGGGCGGCCGGGGCCAAGGGCGTGCTCATGAACCACAGCGAGCGGCCGATGACCCTCTCGGCCATAAGCCAGACCATCGGGCGCGCCGATGAGCTGAGCCTCCTCTCGTTCGCCTGCTCGGACACGCTGGCGGAGGCGAGGGCGATAGCGGAGCTGAGCCCCGACATTATCAACCCTGAGCCCACCGGGCTCATAGGCTCGGGCACGGCCAGCGACCTGGGCTTCGTCATGGACACGATTAAAGCCATAAAGGCCGTCGACCCCGGCATAATGGTGGAGCAGGCGGCGGGCATCACCACCGGCCGGCAGGTGTACGAGTTCATCATGGCCGGGTCCGAGGGGGCCGGCGCCGGGTCGGGGATATTCAACGCCAAGGACCCGTACGCCGCCGCCGAGGAGATGATAGCGGCAGTGCGCCGGGCGCGCGATGATCTGGGCAGGCGGGGCGCGGCGGACTGACGCGTGCCGACTCGGACCCACATAAACCTAAGGAGGTAAGCGATGAAGGTACACAGGGAGACGATCGAGAGAAGGTCGACGGGCCTATACCCCACCTTCCACAAGATAACCGACGACGTAAGCGCCATAGTCGGGCGATCGGGCGTGAGGGACGGCATCTGCGTCGTCTACTCGCACCATACGACCTGCTCCGTCATGACGCAGGAGTGCTCGCATGACACCGCATACAACGGCCTCGAGTACATACAGCAGGACCTGGTGGACATCCTCGAGAGGCTGGTCCCCACATGCAGGAAAGAAGGGCAGTACATGCACCCCGGGCCCGAGCTGACGGAATTCGCATACAGCGTGGGCGAAAGCAAGCTGGAGACCCTCAACACGGACGCGCACCTCAGGTCCGTCTTCTTCGGGAGGAGCGAGAGCGTCGTGATCGTCGACGGGAAGCTCGACATGGGCAGCTTCGGCCACATCTACTTCGTCGACTTCGACAAGACGAGGATCCGCGATCGGCAGGTGCAGGTGCAGGTCATCGGCGAGTGATTCACCTATGACGTACGGGCCGTCCCGCCCGTCGCCGGGGTCGCCGGCGCGGCGGGCAGCCTGCGGGGGGGGGCGGCGCATGGCATGGACCAAGCTGGACAGGGTGTTGGCCGCGCTTTCGGGGGAGCGGCCCGACAGGCCGCCCATCTTCGACTACTTGATACACGACGGGGTCTTCGAACTCTGCCTCGGCAGGCCCGTCGTGCCCGGTGAGCGCGAGGCGATCCTCCGGGCCAGCTCGCGGGTCCTGGACCTATGCCACCCTATGCCCGTCGCCTATGAGCCCCACGAGGAGGAGCTGCCCTACGGAGGCAGGAAGGTCGTCGAGCGGTGGATGGTATGGAACGCCCACGGCCGCCGCCCGGAGTCCGAGGTGGTCGGGTCCGTGAAGGACGACATCGACAGGCTCACGGCCGGGACGCACTGGATCCAAGGAGGCTACGGCGAAGGGTGGAGGTCAGAGGACGAGCGAAGGCACGCCTGGTCCGGGGACATGGCCTACATCAGCCTGGGCCTGCACGTGCCCATGCTCCCCGGCAGGACCTTCGAGGAGGAGTTTTTTACCTTGGCCGACCACCCCGGCCTGTGCGGGGAGTGGCACGCCCTGCAGACGCGGGCGTGCATGGCAAATACCGAGGCGAGGGCCGCGGCCGGCCTGTCAAAGGTCGCCATCATATGGAACGACATAGCCATCAAGGGCGGGCTCATATACCCGCCGCACGTGCTGGAAAGGTTCTTTTACCCCGGGCTTAGGGAGATGGTTTCCATCCTCCACGGCCACGGCGTGAAGGCCATCTTCCATTCGGACGGGGACGTCACGGGCATAATGGACGAGCTGGCCTCATGCGGCATCGACGGGTTCAACCCCCTGGAGGTCTCGGCCGGCATGGAGGCCAGGCATTTCTTCGAGCGGTACGGCGACAGGGTAACCCTGGTCGGCGGCCTCGACGCGGTGGACGTGCTGGCCTTCGGGACCCCGGCGGAGGTGGCCGATGCGACGCGGGCGCTGATAAAAGAGGCGGGCCCGGGCGGCAGGCTGATCATGGGCTCGTCCTCCGGGCAGCTGGACGGCGGCATGCCCCTGGAGAACCTGATGGCCTACATCGGCGCCGTTTGGGGCATGGGCGCAGGCGAGCTGGAGGACGCCCTGCGCGCGCAGACGGCGTAAAGTCACCTACATGCGATCATAAATAGCGGGAATGATGTCGGGGACGGCACCGGGGACGGCATATGGAATCGGGGGTTCCTACGCATGGTTAAGATAAGCCTTATAGGCGCAGGCAGCGGCTGCTTCTCGATAGGCCTGGTGAGGGAGCTCTGCGCCTCCAAGCACCTTTCGGGCTGCACGGTCAGCCTCATGGACGTTGACCGCGTGCGCCTGGACGCCGTGCACGACCTCTGCCTGCGCTTCACGGCGGAGATCGGCGGGTCCATGCGGTTCGAGAAGACCCTGGACCGCGCGGAGTCGCTTAAGGGCGCGGACTACGTCATTAACACGGCCCTCGCGGCGCCGCACCGGCGCCTCAGGGACGGCTGGGAGATAGCGGACCGCCATGGGTTCAGGTTCGGCGGCAGCTACCACATAAAGTACGATGAGGCCTTCTGGGTGAACTTCTACCAATTCAGGCTGTTCGAGGGCATAACGGAGGACATGCAGAGATACTGCCCCAAGGCCTGGCACCTTATGGTCGCGAACCCCGTCTTCGCGGGGACGACCCTTATACAGCGGAAGTACCCGGGTTCGAAGATGGTTGGGCTCTGCCACGGGTACGCCCACGCGTACCATATAGCCAAGAGGCTGGGCTATGAGCGCGGCGAGCTCACATACCAGCTGTCCGGGCCGAACCATTTCGTCTGGCTCAATAAAGGCCACCTAAGGGAGGACGATTTCTTCGGGGTCCTCGACGCCTGGCTCGAGGAGAATAAAGGCAAGCCCTATAGCTGGGACACGCACCCCCTGGACAGGGTCCGCGAGGACTTCTACAGGAGGCACGGGGTCATAGGCATCGGCGACACCCTCGGCTGGACCGGGGCCTGCTGGCCTTGGTACTACCATTCCGACGACGAGGTGGAGAAGGAGTATTGCGGCTACAAACCCATGGACGGGTGGGAAAGGTACTTCTCGGGCGTCGCCAAGGCCGCCGACGACATAGTCGCGCTCTCCAGGGATAGAAGCCGGTCCGTGGGCGAGTTCCTCGGCGCGGTAGGCACGGACGACCTCATGGTCCCCTTGGTGGAGTCGCTCGCATGCAACGTCCCTAAGACGATGTTCGTCAACGTCCTGAACAGGGATTCCCTGGTCGCGGGCGTCCCGGCCGACATAGCCGTCGAGCTGCCGGCGCTCTGCCAGCGCGACGAGGTCCGCCCGATAAAGGCCGACCCGCTGCCCAAGACGGTCATAGCGCACATCCTCAGGGACCGCGTGGCGCCCGTCGAGATGGAGCTGGAGGCGTACCGCACGGGGAGGCTGGACTACCTCGAGGAGCTCGTCCTCATGGACAAGTGGGCGACGTCCATCAGGCAGGCCCGGGGATTCGTCAGGGAGGTGCTCGACCTGCCGTACCACGCCGAGATGAGGGAACACTATAGATAGTTGGGGAGGCACGTATGCCGGATACGATAGAGACCTTGTCGGGGCCGAAACGGGTGAGGGACCTCGGGACCGTCATGCCGCACGACCACCTGTTCGTGGACACGCGGAACCAGTACGCCCCCCGGGACATGGAAGGCCTGGACGGCGAGCATGGCTTGGTGAGCTATAAAAACATCGGCGCGCTCCGCAGGAACTGCTACCTCATGAAGGACAACCTGTACCTGGATGACGCGGGTACGGCGGCATATGAGGTCGGCTGCTTCATGAAGGCAGGGGGCGCCACGATCGTGGAGCTGACGCCCATCGGGGTCGGGCGTGACCCTAGGCGGTTGGCCGAGCTGTCCGCCTCCACCGGCCTGAACATCGTCATGGGTACGGGCGTATACACGGACGACGCGATGCCCGCCGACTTACGGGCGATGGATGCGGAGGGGCTCGCCGAATTCTTCGTCTCGGAGCTGACGGAGGGCGTGGCGTCCGACTGCCCAAACGGCGCGAAGGCCCCCTACAAGGCGGGCGTCATCGGCGAGATAGGCACGAGCGAGCGCATCCTCCCATCGGAGGAGCGCAGCCTCAGGGCCGCCGCGATCGCATCGAAGGAGACCGGCGCACCCATCTACGTGCACATATACCCCTGGTGCACCGAGGGCGAGAGGGCCCTCGACATCATCGGGGAGCATGGGGTCGAGCCTAACCGCGTCTGCGTGTGCCACGTCGACGTCCGCTTCGACCGCGAATACATGCTGCGCCTGCTGCGCCGCGGCGCGTATCTGGGGTTCGACAACTTCGGCAAGGAATTCTACATCGTCAGGAAACCGGGCGAGTTCGCGGGCGGCGCCTTCGCCACGGACGTCGAGAGGGTTCGGGCGGCCATGGACATGTGCGAGCGCGGCTATGCGGGCAGGCTGCTCTTCTCGACGGACATAGCCTTGAAGATATTGCTGCGCTCATACGGCGGCTGGGGCTACGGCCACATACTCACGAACGTCGTCCCCATAATGGCCGACATGGGCATGGGCGACGGCGACATAAAGGCGATCATCCACCAAAACCCCATGGATTTTTTGACTGGGAGATAGGGAGGCATGCAAATGAGGAATGCCATTATCGCGATGAGGAAGACCATCCTAATGATGATGGTTTTTTCCCTCATGCTGTCCCTGCCCGCCGCGTGCGGCGGAGAGGGCGGCGAAGGCCCATCGGGCGGATCGGCGGCCAGCGTATCCCCCAGCGTCGGGAACGGCGGTGATCCCACCGACTCCGCAAGCCAAGACGATGGCTACGTCAAGTCGTCTCAGCTTATCCCTTTGGAGGACGCCAAGCGCATAGTCCACGGCAGCCTGGAGGTCAGCGTAGACGGCAAGACCAATGAGCCTAATCTAGACAAGCCCACCGCATCGCTTCCGGGGTCCTCCACCGTGTACGGCGGCGACGTCTTCCTAGTGCTTTCGGTTATCGTCAACCATAACGAGAGATACATAGCGGGCGTTAAGAGGGACCTTGACGCAGGCATCTTCGACTATGAGACGGTCGAGGGGGTAGGCGATTGGGCCGCGTTCATCGAGATCATAGGAAAAAGCCTGCACATCGGGTATAAGGATATCTTCCTGGACATATCGATAGCCGGACTGAAGTCGGTCGGGATCGCGGAGGAGGACATCGACGGGATTTTCATGGAGCTGGGCAGGCTCGCCTGCGCGAGGTATGACGCGCTTAGGCAATAAGGCTAGGCGGCCCCGACAAGGAAGGCATGGCTCATCCGCCCCTCTCGGGCAGCCTCCAGTACGTGCCCACGCCCTCGCGCCAGGCGCGGGCCGAGTCCGCCAGCGCGTCGTCCCCGGCGACCCCCTCGGACAACTCGTCGAGAAACTTAATCGTCTCGGTCATGTTCCTGCAGTCTATGAGGTTGCAACCGGCGATGCGGCCTATCGACTCCACCGCCGCGCCCTTGTTCGCGTGGTAGTGGAACGCGTGGATCACGCGGTCCACCTCCAGCATCAGGGAGCGGTCGTCCCCCCTGATCGCCTCGTAGCGCTCGACGAAGCGCCTGAAGGCGGGCCCGGCCCCCCCGATGTTAAGCTGCCTCCGATGGTGGGACCTCCGAAAGTCCTCCCAGGTGAACTCGGCGCCGCATGCGGGGCAGACGAAGGCGTAGGCGTCCTTCTCCCTCGTCTTCAGGCCCCTCGGGAAGTCCAAGGCCGTGTAGGCCCCCTTTTCCAGGCAGCCGGGGCACCTCACTTTATTTTCATAGTGGGCCTCATATATGGCGATGATGTCAGCGCACCGCATGTATAGGATGGAGGCCACCTCGGCCAGCAGCTCCGGATCGTCTATCCCCGCCGCGTTCCGCCTATACAGCTCCGCGAGCTTGGACCGGGGGACCCTGGG
>WRCU01000047.1 GCA_009783805.1 Oscillospiraceae bacterium | reverse complement strand
TTAATAACGACAATTATTATGTGCCTATATGGATCATATGAAATAAGTTAAAATTTTAGTGAGGCTATTGACTGACTGTCCTAGTTCTGGTATTATATGCCTGAATATCGTTTTAGATATCCCGTTGACGAACGACCAACCCTTATGAAAGGAGGACGCGCCCTTCCCTAGCGCATTATGCGGCGGAGGCGCGGATCCATTAACGCATGAATATGAGGGCTAGGCCTAAGGCCAATCGTAAGGGGTTATCGATCCTCCTATCCGCCGTCATCCTCTTCTCGATGTTGGGAACCGGCACATTTAACGTCTCCGCCGAAAACGGGAGCGCGACCTTGGACATAAGGAAGGAATATCATAATGAAATATTGTTTGAATTTTACATCGGTGATGAATTTAATGAACCAATTGATTTGACAAATGAAAATATTACTTTATTAATGAAATTAGATCATGAAGATACATGGAGTTCATATGAATCATATATAATTAATTATAGTACAATTCCATATTTAGAATATGGCAATTTAATTATAGTATCGAATTCAACGGTTCGTATTGAGGGGTTAATACCGGGCTATTATAATGTGACGGAAATAGTCAATGATGGTTTATATGAAACCGAATTCCATATATGTGGGGATTGGGACGATACGAATGATTTTATTTACGATATATTTTGTCCACAAAATGAAGCAAATAAACTTGGGTGTAATACGGGTCATATAGGATGGAAAGGTACATCATCATACGCATCAAATCAACCAATTACCGTATATGATAACAAAATAACCAGAGTTTGCTTTCATAACGATCCAATAGGGAACGGGAGTCCTGATTTTTATTTAAATACATCATTCATAAAAAGAACTATATTATCAACCGGAAATGTTATACCTTCTGAAACATTTTACTTTACCATTCAACAAACCGGTGGTTTTTTTGAGGATGTCATATGTAATATTGATACTACAGCAAATGTCACAAAGAGTGGTGATGATTATTTAACTCTAGAAATAATTATTAATAAAATTATATATAATCATATTTATTTATTTAAAATATCAGAAGTATCAACGATCCAAGAAGGATGGTCTGGCGGCGGTTATATAGAATATAAAATTGAAACGGATTCATATGGAGTCATATATAATGATTGGTTTCCAAATGATGGCCCTAATTATAGGATGATTATTAATGTTTATGATGAGCCTACTACGCCTATGCCCACCCCTACGCCGACGCCTACATATCCATATATAGTAAAATATTACAAAGATAAAGTCGACGATGGTATCAAATATTTTTTAGGCATCGAAGACGGGATAACGAAATTCGAAGAAGATCACCAATTATTGGAATCCGATATAGCAACGGACTTGAGCGAATCATGGAAAGATGCCTATCGCCCAGAAAAATATAATAAAGGCGTAATACAGGATCCTCCGGGATATCCGATCATCACCGTAAACGTAGATAATAACGTCGTCATAATCCTATACCTGCCGGAGCAGGCGACGTCCACCCCTACGCCGACGCCCACACCTACGCCCACATCCACGCCGACGCCTACACCGACGCTGACGTCTACACCGACGCCAACGCCTACACCTACACCTACGCCCACACCGACGCCTACGCCTACGCCGACGCCTACACCGACGCCCACCCCCACGCCTACGTTGCAACCAATCAAATACCCATATAAAGTCAAATACTATAAAGATACCGTAAGTGATGATCCGGGCTTTTACTTAGGCTCCGAGGATGGGTCAGCGGAGTTCGATGAAGGCTATACGCTTGCGGAACCCGACGTGGAAGGCGATCTGGGCGGCGGATGGAAGGACTTACGGCGACCGAACGGATATAAAGGCGGCGAGGCGCCATACGGTTATCCGGTCATCACGGCGGACTTGGAAAATAACGTCGTCATCGTCCTCTACCTTCCGGAAGGACAGGAAGTGAGCGGATCATCGGGGGACGACGAGGCGGACGACTCAAGCTCGGATAGCCAAGCGGATGGCGGCCGACAAGATGGGGGATCCGGGGGATCGCAGTCTATGGACGGTTCCGATGGGGACACGCCGTACACTTCCGGAGGCAACGACGCGTCCTCCCCGCCGAATCCATACCAACAGGGACGTTTTTTAGTGGAGGATGGGGATTACTTCTACGAGATCGACGACGACGGGGTCCCATATGGGGTTTGGACGTGGGACGATGACGATGGCGGATGGGTCTATTATGATTTGAATGACTTATATGGCTTATTTGACTTCGACGATTATGGCGTGTATCCGATCGACGCCTTGCCTGCGACCGGCGACGATGCGAACCTCAGCATACATATCGCATTGCTGTGCGCCATGATGGCTTCAATAGGAATTTACCTGACGTTGGGTGGCTTATTAAAGTCACGGAGGTGAGTATTGACAAATAAGTTCGTAAACATGCTCTTATTAATACTTCTTTGCTCAGCCATCATCGGTTGCGGCGGGAACGCCGATCCGGGCGTAGCCTCGGGTAATGCCGACGCTAGCGCCGACGCGTCCGCCTCTGACGCGAATGGCGATGGTAAGGCCGGAACGGGCACGAACATCATAATTGACGGATTGTTCGCCTTCAGGGCTTATGAGATTTTGATAATCGGCCACAAGGTGATACCCGTCGGGGATCCGGAGCATGGGTCCGGCTGGCCTGGGAAGCCTATCCTGGATATCCAGTTCATGCTGACGAATAAAGGCGATTCCAATACGGATGCCCTAATGAGCTTCATCACTTATATGAATGTCTATAGGGATGAGGAGAGGCAAGGCCGTTGCACCATGGCGGGTTATTATAACATGGACGGCAGCGACAGGCTGACGGTCACCCCGGGGGATACCTTCGTGGGAGGCATCAAGTATGTCCTGGAGCCCGGCGACGAGTCAGCCTATGTCTTCGGGAATGAGCCCTTGAAAGAGGGAGGCATGATGGTCCTGCCGCTGGAGGGGACCTAAGGGGTTTCAGGCAAGGTTCGCGGCATGGCCGCGTGCATTAACGGGGATGCCCGCCGCGCCCGTCAGTCGTTGTAGCGCCCCGATTCCAAAGATTCGAGCTGCCTTACCAATCCCTTGACCATGTAGTCGAGTATCTTGTCGCCCTTCTCCTTCGTGGCCTTGGTGCCGTCCCCGTGCACGGCCTCGGGGATGAAGTCCAGGTAACGGTCCTTGTACCTGACGCCCATCAACACCTTCTTCATGTTCACGACGACCTTGTCCATATGGGCGAGGGTCTCGTCGCATGCCATCAAGAGGGCGGTCTCACATTCGTTGGCGTGGCTGCCGAACCTGCTTTCGAGGACGTGGTTGAAGTCGCCCGCGAAGTCGTTGAACGGGTTGCTGTTCCATATATACGCGCCTAGCTCCGAAAGCTTCTCGCCGGCCAGGTTCAGCGCGGTATGGTTCTCTCCGTGCCCGTTCAGGAAGACTATCTTCCTCATCCCATGCTTATAAAGGTTCGCCCCGATATGGAACAAATAATCGGCCAGGACGTCCGAGGGTATGTTGACGGTCCCCGGAAATTCGGGCAGCGTGAAGCAAGGGGAGTACGCCACCTCGGGCGCGATCCACACGTTGTCGCCGTAGGCCAGCTCCAGCCTCCTCAGCAGCTCCCTCGGCACGAGCATGTCCGTGCCCAGCGGCAAGTGGTACCCGTGCGCCTCCGTCGAGCCGACCGGGATGATGACGGTGTCGACCCGTTCGGATATCGCCTTGAACCCATCCATCGTGTAGCGTTCCAGGTACATGGCCTATTGCCTCCTTTGATGTCGATGGCATGTTTTTATTATAGGTCAGTATCGCTTTATTATGTCGAATATGTCGAATATGCCGTTCGGGGACTCGCTGACCATGTCCTTGAACCGTTTGGCGTTTTGGCTGATAAGCCCGTCCATGACCTTCTGGGTCATCAGCTCGATCGGGGCCAGGTCGTCCGTCAGGACCGCCGTACCGCCCGCATGCCTATCCATCCTAGACGAGACCGAATCCATGACCCTGGCGAGCATATGGCCGTCGGGCAGCAGCTCGGCCCCGTGCCGCAGGCTTTCGGCTGCGGCGCCGTCATCGGCGGCGAATATGAGCGTGTTCGTCCCCGACGCTATGTCATAGACGTATACGTGGCCGAAGGCCGTGCCCGCCGTGGTCGCCAGCGCGTCCGTGACGCCCGTGTCACCGTCGGTGCTGAGGTTGACGTTGATGACGGCCACCCCGCCAGGGGCCATGGCGCCCTTGACCAGCGCGAAGAACTCGGCGGTCGCCATGTGGAACGGTATCGATATGTCCTGGTACGCGTCCAGCATCACGACGTCGAACGGGCCACCGTTCGCCTCCAACCATATGCGGCCGTCGCCTTCATGGACCTCCACCTCGTCGTCCCTAAGGTCGAAGTGGAGCCTGGCCACTTCGATTATCAGCGGGTCGATCTCCACGCCCACGATCTCGCTGTCGGGCAGGAAGTACCTGCATTCCTTGGCGTACGTGCCGCTGCCCAGCCCCAGGATGAGGATGCGCGCGCCCCCGCCGCAGCCCAGGGAGTCATCGCGGTGGCCGCATGCCCCATCGCCGCACGTGCCGCCGTCCAGGTGCGCCTCATAGCCCCGCGCTATGGGCGCGCTCATCAACAGCGAGGCCAAGGCGTAGTCATAGTAGAAGCCGGACAGCACCGACCCTTTCCTGTAGGCCGACTGCACGCCGAACGCGACGTTGGTCGAGAGGAGCACGGTTTCGCCGCTTTTTTTGACCTGGACGTAGTTATATAGCGACTCGCCTTCGTAGACGAGGCCCTTCTCCCAAAATGCGAACGAGGAGTTGCCGGGCAGCACGAAGACGGCCGTCGCGATGATCGCCGCCAGCACCGCGGACGAGGCCGCGATGGGGGCGGCCTTCCGCTCCATGACCGCGAAGAACGCGACGCTAAGGGCGGAGAGCGTGATGGCTATGGAGGCGAACGTCATGTTCGTCCCTATGGTCGGGATGGTCAGGAAGGAGGGGATGAACGTGCCGATGATGCTGCCCACCGTGGAGACGGCGTATACGTTGCCGGCCGCGCGCCCGACCCCTTCGGCGTCCTTCGCGCCGAGCCTGACCATGTACGGCGAGACCATGCCGAGGATCACCATGGGCGGGGCGAACAGTATGAGGCATGAGAGCGCGCTGCCGAAGACCACGATGCCTCCGTCCATGAACAGCGCGAAGATGGGGGCGGAGGCCGCTATGACGTATTTCCCTATCAAGGGTATCAAGGCTATGTACGCGGCCGCGAAGACGATCCTGCGGTACAGCCAGGACAGGCTCCCATGCCTGTCGGCCGCGCGCCCGCCCACGACGTTCCCTATGCTGAGGGAGGCCATGATCAGGCCGATGATCACGCTCCATACGGGCAGCGTGGAGGAGAAGTACGGCGAAAGCAGCCTGCTGGCGCTCAGCTCGGCGGCCATGACCGACATCCCGGACAGGAATGAGGTGACGTATATGAACGCCTTCGTGGCGTCGAGCTTACCTTTCAATCACGGTCCCCCGACTCGCCTGGCTTATTCGGCCCATACCGTCCCAATGCCAACGCTGCGTTCCTCGCGGCCACGGAAAGCAGATGGTCGTTCCTGAAGAATGGCCTCAGCCGCCCTTCCAGCGCGGGCGTCAGCCCGGCTTTATAGTCTAGGAACTCCGCGGTTTCAGCCTCACCCAGCTCCAGCGTCTCCGGCTCATTCATGGGCAGCGCCTTGTTGACGGGGCATAGGGCTTGGCAAGGCCAGCACCCGATCAAGGCGTTGAAGACGGACAAAGGGACGTCTTCGGGTATAGGGTCGAGACGGTAGGTGTACCTATTTATGCATAAATCCGCGTCTATCACGGGGTTGCCGGTTATCGCGCCGGTCGGGCACCCGTCCATGCATATTACGCAGCCCGCGCACTCATCCATGAAACCCAGCGGGTCGTGGGTGGGGCCCTCGAACGGTATATCCGTGTATTGGGCGAACAGCGAGCAGTGGCTCCCCAGCCCCTTGACGTAGCAAACGTTGTTGCGGCCGTACCTGCCTAAGCCGCTTATGGCCGCGAGGAGCTTCTGCGATATGCCCTTGGTATGCGCGAACCTATGCCCCGGCGCCGCCTCCCGCATCAGGGCGTCCATCGAGGCGTCAGCGCCGTCCTGGCCTATGTATATGGGGGGGATGGGGATGGTGGCGCGCTCCCCGCCTATAGTCAGGGTCAACTGGGCCGGTGGGCTGGGGTAGGCGACGGTCAGGAACGACAGGGGCCGAAACGGCAGGTCGGGGGGCTGGTTCGCCTTGAAATGGCTCGCCGCGCCCTTGGCGAAGTCCGGCGTCGAGACGTTGGACCCCATCGACTCATACACCTTCGCCGCGGCCTCCAGGGCCTTGCCCAGCTCGGAGAAGGCGGCGCGCATGCCGGCCGCCTCATATGCCTGGATGACGCTCCTTGCCTCTGCCACGATCAACACCTCCGAAAACCGGATCCTTCGTTGCGCTCAGGATGACTGGCCGAATCCTTCGTTGTACTCAGGATGACGGCACTATAGCGTCACCGGTCGTTTAGCCCCGTCTTCGCCATGCCGTAGTACTCATATATGGCGTCCACCATCGCCACGACGTTCTCCGGCGGCGTGTCGGCCTGTATGCTGTGGCTGGGTTCCAATACGTAGCCCCCGCCTTTGCCCACACTGTCCAGCAGGTACATCACCTCGTCCCGCACGCTCGCAACGGTCCCGTTCGGCAGCACCGTCTGCACGTCGACCCCGCCGCTGAAGGCGATATGGTCGCCGAACTCCTTTTTCAAGATATGCGGCGTCATTCCGGCGGCGCTCGTCTGCAGCGGGTTTAATATGTCCACCCCCAGGTCGATGAACTCAGGAATCAACGGGCCTTGGCTCCCGCAGCAATGGAACTCCACCAGGACGCCGTTTTTATGGGCCAGATCGATCATCCTCGAGTAGTGGCGCTTGAAATGCCTCCTGAACGTGTCGACGCCGATCAATAGCCCGCGTTGGGTGCCCCAGTCGTCGGCCAGCTGGATCGTGGTGAAGCAACCTCCCAGGTACGGTTTCGCGGCCTCGAATAAAGCCTTGAAATAGGCGTACCCGAACTCGGCCACCGACTCGATGACGGCGTCGGCTATAGTCGGGTTGAGGATGAGGTCCTCTAGGAAGAGGTCCATTCCGCGCATGTCCCACGAGAACCAGCCGAGCGCGTGGTACCCCGCCATGAAGGGGTAGTCGGGATGCCTGTCGAAGGCCTCGAGCATCGGCCCGAAGTCGTGGTCGGCCGCCTTCGGCCAATCGTGGCCGCGGACCTCATCGGCCGTCGCGGCCCCCGCCAAGGGGAACGCCACCGCCGTGTCGTAGCTGCCGCCCGAGCATTCCGCCTTCCTCATGGTGACGCCGAACATGGTCTTGTAGCATCCTTCCTCGGCGCAGGGCCTATGCGGGCCTACGTAGCGCGGCCCCGCCCAACGCTTGTCCACGCCGAAGACGTCGAACAGCAGCCTGCCGTATTCGACGCCCGTATATTCCGTAAGCCTGGCGGCGCATGGGCCCGACATCCCCATCGTGAATGGGATCCGGTCGAACGGCTTGCGCCGTATGGAGCTCATGTAGCGTTCCAGGTGGGTCATCGTGCGGTCCTCCTTGGCGGGATATGCCTCATCGTGACGGCGGCCCGGCGAGCCTACGCCTCCATGATTATCGGCAGTATCATGGGCTTGCGTTTCGTCTTGGAATAAATGAAGTCGCGGAGCGCCTCCCTTATCTCGTTCTTGCGCTGGCCCCACTCGCCCCGCTTGACCTTGCCGGCCTTCCTGACCGCATTCTCGATCACGGACCTCATGCTGTCCATGAGGTCCTCGGACTCCTTCACATACACGAATCCCCTTGATATTATCTCCGGCCCGGATATGATGCCCCCGTCGTCCTCGTCGACCGTTATCACGACTATTATGAGCCCATCCTGCGAGAGCAGCTTCCTGTCCCTCAGCACCACCGCGCCCACGTCGCCCACGCCGTGGCCGTCCACCAGTATCCTGCCCGCCTGGACGTTGCCGCCCAGTTTGGCGGAGTTGGCCGTCAGCTCTAGCACCTGGCCGTTCTCCATTACGTATATGTCCTTCTCGGGCAGGCCCATCTCACCTATCATCCGCGCGTGCTGCCACAGGTGCCTGTATTCGCCGTGGACCGGCATGAAATACCTGGGCTTGGTGAGGCTGTAGATGAGCTTGAGCTCCTCCTGGCATGCGTGGCCCGAGACGTGTATGTCCTCGATGGCCTCGTATATGACCTCGGCGCCTTTCTTGTACAGCTCGTTGATGACCTTCGAAATGAACTTCTCATTGCCCGGGATCGGGTTGGCCGAGATTATCACCAGGTCCCCGGGTATGATCGATATCGTCCTATGGTCCGACGCGGCGATCCTGGACAGCGCCGACATCGGCTCGCCCTGGCTCCCCGTCGTCATGATGAGCAGCTCGTCTTCCCGGTACTCGCCGACCTCCTCGATGTC
>WRCU01000046.1 GCA_009783805.1 Oscillospiraceae bacterium | reverse complement strand
GCGGCCTTCGACCAGCGCGACGTGGGCATATCGATCGGCGACGTCGACGTCTGCGAGGGCGGGGCGGCCCTGCCGTTCGACGAGGCGGAGGCCAAAGCCGGGCTCAGCTGCGACCCGGTCCTCATCCGGATACGGCTGGGGGGCGGCCCGTACGGGGACGCCGTGCTGACATGCGACCTGACCGAGGAGTACGTGCGCATCAACGGGAGCTACCGTAGCTAAGGGGGATCAAAGCGGCCGATGTGGGAAGCCATCGTGGTCATAGCCATAACGAGCATATCGACGGGCGCGGTCATCGCCATATTCAAGTCCTGGAAGGACTTCTCCCTGAAGAAGAGGCGCCTGGCCTTTGAGAGCGAGGTCAAACTCGAGGAGATAAAGGCCAAGAACGCCCTGGAGATGGAAGGCGTGAAAGCCAGGAACGCCCTGGAGCTGGAGCGCTACCTATATTCGCTCAAGGAAAGTAGGGCCGACGCTTGGGACGCCGACGCGCGGTCCCCGGGGCGGAAGGCCGCGGCGGACGGCGGGGCCTTGGGCCTGGGCCGCGACCCGTTCGACGAAGCCGCGCCGAGGAAGGCCAAGGAGAAGGCCTAAGGACGGCCGGAGCCTAAGGGCCGCGCAATCCGGTCCGGCCACGTCCGCCAAATCCGGGCCGCTTCCTGGCCAAGGCTTCGCGTCCGCTTGGCCCGTTTTATTCCTCGTAGTCCACGGCCACCCTCGACTCTCGCACCTTCGCGACGAACTCCGAGACCTTGACGTGCTCTGGGTGCCTTTTATAGGCCTCCAGGTCCTCCCAGCTCCCGAACTCGGAGCATAGGACGGCGTCGTAGTTTGCCGGGTCCGCCAGATCGTTCAGCCCCACGGAGCACGAGGCCAACTGGGGCACCACGCCGACCAGGGACTCCAGCATCCCCTTGATCCTGCCCGCATTCACGGCCTTTGGGCTCCCCTCCGCGAACTCCTTCAGCTTCCACATCACTATGTGCCTGACCATAAAATGCACCCCCATGCGCGCTTTTCGCCGTCACCCACCCGCACATCATAAACCATTCGGGGTCCCCCGGCCATCGCCGGCAATGAAGCCAATCACCGTGCGAAACATGTTTACGCGCGACTGGGATTCGTTGTATATTCATTGATATGAGAATGCGTGTTTGGGCAAAACGGAGGCCAACATGGTCAAGGAACTGATTTACATCGTCGAGGACGACCCGCACATACAGCAGCTTATCAAGTTCAACCTGGACAGCTACGGGTATAGGCCCGTAACCTTTGACTCCGCCGAGGACCTGCTCGGGGCCGGGCAGTCGGAGACCCCGGACCTCTACGTGCTGGACATCATGCTGCCGGGCATCGACGGGCTCGAGCTGTGCAAGATGATACGGAAGGACCCTCAGGTCAAGCACGTCCCGATACTGCTCCTGACCGCCAAGGGCGAGGAGTTCGACAAGATACTCGGCCTCGAGCTGGGTGCCGACGACTACATGGTCAAGCCTTTCAGCGTCAAGGAGTTCGTGGCCAGGGTCAAGGCCCTGATCAGGCGGTCCGCGATCAACAGCGCCAACGAGGAGGAGGTCTACTCCTGCCGCGACCTGGTCCTGAACACTTCCAGGCGGACCGTCTTCAAGGGAGGCAACCCGGTCGACCTTTCATACAAGGAGTTCGAGCTGCTCAAGCTCTTCCTGTCCAACAAAGGCAGGGTACTCTCGCGCGAGACGCTCCTAGAGAGGATCTGGGGCTACGACTACTTCGGCGAGACCAGGACGGTCGACGTTCACATACGCTACCTGCGCATGAAGCTCGGCGACGACGACAACGACTACCCGAAGTACATCAACACCGTCAGGGGCATAGGTTACCGGTTCAACGATGACTGACCGCTGGCTGGCCATATCGGCCCTGGCGGCGCTCGCCGCCTCGCTCCTCGCGTGCCTCCTTCTATGGCGGCGCCTGAGGGCGGCCAAGGCGCACGGCCTATGGGCGAGGGTGCCGGCCGGGGACATCGCGGGCAGGGATAACGGCGACCGTTGCGTCAGCGGCCGCCCTATAAAGGAGCAGGATCCCTGCCCCTCGTACGCCTCACTGAACTCCGCCATCGTGGAGAGCTCGCCGAACGGGATCATACGCCTCGACTCCGCCTGCAACATCAAGTACATGAACGAGGCCGCGCAGACCATGCTGTACGTGGGCGTGGACAGGGACTTCTGCCACAGGAACTTCAACGACGTGGTCGGGATCGGCCCCCTGTACGAGAAGATCGCGAAGACCATGGCCGACGGGAAGTACCGGCAGACGGTCATCACGGTGGACAATCCCAGGACCGGCAAGTCGGGCTATTACCTGACCTACATCATGCACGTGGGGGGCGGCCCCGACGCGGCGGGGAACGGCGCCGGGTTCGGGGTCATCTACATGCAGGACATAACGGCCATGAAGAGGCTGGAGCTCATACGGAACGATTTCGTCTCCAACATCACCCATGAGCTCAAGACGCCCCTCACCTCGATCAAGGGCTTCATCGAGACGCTGAGGTACGGCGACATAGACGACGACCGGACGAGGGACAAGTTCCTCGGGATCATAGAGATCGAGGCCGAACGGCTCAACCAGCTCATCGACAGCATCCTGAGCCTGGCCGAGGTCGACTCCATCGCCAAGGAGGGCAGCGCGCCGCAGATCCCGATCGGCGAGGTCATAGACGAGGTGCTGCTGATACTGTCGCAGGCCGCCGCCCAAAAAGGCGTCACCCTCTCGAACGAGACCCCCGACCCCGGCCTCACCTACGGCATATACCAGGACAGGGCCAAGCAGCTGCTCATCAACCTGGTGGAGAACGCCATCAAGTACAACGTCGCCGGAGGCAGCGTGAAGGTGGGCGCGCGCCAGACCGAGGGGGGCGTCAGCCTCACGGTGGCCGACACGGGCATCGGCATACCGAAGGACAAGCAGGAGTTCATATTCGACCGTTTCTACAGGGTAAACAAGAACCGCCCCGAAGTGGACGGGAGCGGCCTGGGACTTGCCATATGCAAGCAGATAGCGCTGCTCTACGGCGGCGGGATCAAGGTCGAGAGCGCCTTGGGCGAGGGGACTACCATAACGGTGGAGCTACCCTTGAGGTGACGGCCCAGCCGCCGCCAGGCGGCGGCCGGCCATGCACGTCAGGGGTCCCAGCGAGGCGGCCCTCAGCGGTACCGGTTCCTTCTCCTGAACAGGTACACGATAAGCGCGACGACCGCTATGGGCACGGCGAGCCCCAGGAGCGTCTTGATCACGGCGAAGATGGCCATGGCCAGGAAGACGGCCACGATAATGAGTATCGCCGAGAAGATGAGGAACGTGAGTTGGTTGCCTTGCCTGTTTCCGCTTGTCCATTTCAATTCCATCTCATCCTCCTAAATTAATGCAGACATTAAGATAATTAATGTTGACATTAATTTTCATAATTTTTCACTTAATATACATAAACCAATACACCCTGTCAACCATTATTTTTTTTGTCACCGTACTGCGCGGAATGCATGGCGAAATAACTGCCTCGAAGCGCCATGAGCTCCCCGTGGCTGCCCGACTCCACTATCCCCCTGTCGGCGACGAACATGATCCTGGAGGCGCCCTTTATCGTGGAGAGCCTATGCGCGATGATGAAGGAGGTCCTGCCCTTGAGGAGGCTCGCCAGCCCCTCCTGCAGCTCCAGCTCCGTCCGCGTGTCGATGCTGGACGTCGCCTCGTCCAGTATGAGTATCCTGGGGTCGGCCAGGAGGGCGCGCGCGAACGATATAAGCTGCCGCTGCCCGACCGAAAGCCGCGAGCCCCTCTCGTTGACCTGCGTTTCGTAGCCGTCCTCCACCCGCGATATGAAGCCGTGCGCCTTGACGGCCTTGGCCGCCGCCACCACCTCATCGTCCGTCGCGTCCAGCCGGCCGTAGCGTATGTTGTCCATCACCGTTCCAGTGAAGATGAACGTGTCCTGGAGCATCACGCCCATCTGCCTCCGCAGGGAGCCGAGCCGCACGGACCGTATGTCGACGCCGTCTATGAGCACCGAGCCCCCGGTCAGGTCGTAGAACCTGCAGAGCAGGCTGATGATCGTGGTCTTCCCCGCACCCGTCGGGCCGACGAGGGCGACGGACTCCCCCACCCCCACCGAAAAGCGCACGTCCTCCAAAACCAGCGGCGAATCCGCGTCATACCCGAACGTGACGCCCCGGAACTCCACCTCACCTTTTATGGGCGGCATCTCGGACGCGCCGGGCAGGTCCCTGACCGCCGGCTCCTCGTCGATCGTCTCGAAGATCCTCTCCAGGTAGGCCATCGCGTTGATGATCTGGTTGTAGAAGTTCCCTATGTTCGTAATCGGCTGCCAGAACCTCCACACGTAGTTGAGTATGGCGATCAGCACCCCGACCGTTATCCCGCCGCCCACGGCCGCGCCCGCGTCCAGCCCCCAAACCCCGAAGGAGTAGACGAGCACCACGCTGGCGTTGGACAGCAGGTCGATGATGGGGTACATGACGTACTGCCCCCTGACGAACATCATCCAGTACTTCCTGTACGTGAGGTTCAGGCCGTCGAATATGCCGGCGTTACACCCTTCCCGCGCGAAGGACTGCGTCACCCTCATCCCGGCTATGCTCTCGTGTATGTACGCGTTCAGGTTCGACAGCTTGGCGCTCATCCTCTGCGAGCGCTTCCTCTGCATGTTCTTGACGAGCATGACGGCCGCGACCAGCGGGGGGAACCCGGCCATGCAGATAAGCGTGAGCGTCACGTCGACATAGAGCATGAAGCACACTATGAAGACGAGGCTTAAAAAGTCATTGATCAAGTTCAGGATCCCGTTGGAGAGGAGGTCGCTCAGCGAGTTCACGTAGTTGACCACCCTGACGATGATCTTGCCGTGCGGCCTGCCGTCGTAGTACGCGAAAGGCAGGGTCTGCAGGTGGTCGAATATGTGCTTCCTGATGGAGCGGATGACGTCCTGCCCTATGTAGGCCATGTTGCGCAGCCTCACCCGCGCGAAGGCCCCGCCCGCCACGGTGATGGCCAGGTACGCGAGCGCGATCGCCACTATGGCGCCGACCTGCCTACCGGGTATCGCGACGTCGAGCACGTGGCGCAGCAGCAAAGGGCCCAGCAGCCCTATGAAGCTCACGCACAGCATGAAGGCCATGACCAGCGCCAGCCTTCTCCTATGCGGCCTCAGATACCCCAGCATCCTCACGAGCTTCCGCCGGTCGAACCTGCCGGTCAGGTCCTCGTCCACGTCGTACTTGTTCCTCGCCATACGCCTCGCTTAGCCTAGCATTCTCGATTAGGCCCTTCGCTTCGCTCAGGGTGACATCGGCATGACCCTACGCTTCGCTCAGGGTGAAAATAAAGCGCACATGATGGTATGACGCAAGGCCCCGCCATGGGGGCCGGTGGGTCCGCCCATCCCCAAGGCCCCGCCATGGGGGCCAGCATGTCCGTCAGCCCACCATCTGCTGGTCATATATCTCCCTGTACAGGCCCCCGGCGTCCAGGAGCTCCTCATGGGTGCCCCTCTCGGCGATCAGCCCGTCGTCCAGCACGAAAATGACGTCCGCGTCCCTCACGCTCGAGATCCTATGGGCGACGATGAAGACCGTCATGTCTCCGTACGCCGACTTTAGGTTCCTCTGCACCTCCACCTCAGTCTCCATGTCCACGCTGGACGTGGTGTCGTCCAATATCAGTATGGACGGGGCCTTTATGACCGCGCGCGCCAAGGCTATCCTCTGGCGCTGCCCGCCCGACAGGCCCACCCCCCTCTCCCCTATTATCGTGTCGTAGCCCTCGGGCATGGCCTCGATGAACCCATGCGCGCACGCCACCTTGGCCGCGGCCACGACCTCGGCGAACGGCACGTCCGGGACGCCGTACGCGATGTTCCCCTCGATCGTGTCGGAGAAGAGGAACACGTCCTGCATGGCCGTCGACACGGACTCCCTGAGGGCCACCGGCTCGCGGTCCCTCACGTCGACGCCGTCTATGAGCACCTCCCCTGCGGTGCAGTCGTAGAACCTCGAGATGAGGCTGACGAAGGTGGACTTGCCCGAACCTGTCGCCCCCATCACGGCCACCTTGCAGCCCGCCGGGACCTTGAAGTCTATGCCCCTCAGCACCTCGGCCCCCTCGCCGTACGCGAACCTGACGCCGCGGAACTCCACCGCGCCCCGCATGGGGGCCGTCGGAGCCGACCCGCCGGCCGGCCCGGCTATGGCGGGGTCCGTCTCCAGGAGCCCCATTATCTTCACGCACGAGGCCACGAACCTCTGCGTGTCGCTGATGAGCCAGCCCGCCATCCTCATGGGGTCGTTGAGCGCCCACAGGTAGCCGTTCACCATGATGAGCCCGCCCAGCGTGAGCCCGCCGTAGATCGAGAACAGGCCGCCGGCCAGGATCACTATCACGGTCAGCGACCCGGCCATGATGTCGAGGATCGGTATGTACCTCTGCCAAACCCTGATCGTGTCGAGGTTCCTCTCCATGTACTCCGCGTTCTCGGCGTCGTGCTTGGCTATCTCGAACCCCTCCTGCGCGAACGCCTTCACCACCTTGTTGCCGCTCACGCTTTCCTGGACGGTGGAGTTGAGCCGCGAGAACTGCTCCCTCACGGCGAGGAACGTGAGCCTCACCTCACGGGCGAACCTGTACGTCATGAATGCGATAATGGGCGTGAGCCCGACGAGGCACAGCGCTATGGGGACGTGCACGGTGAAGACCATGACGGTGGCGAAGATGAAGATGGACGCGCGCTCGTATATGGAGTGCAGGACCCCGCCGACGAAGTGGCGCACGGCCTCCATGTCTCCGGTGAGGCGCGCCATCAGGTCGCCCGTGCGGTTCCTGTCGAAGAACGCGAACTCGAGCGACTGGAGCTTGTCGTATATGTCCATGCGGATACGGTACACGACGGATTGGGATATATGCTCGAACACGACGCCTCTGGTGAACCCCACCGCCTGCCTCGTCACGGAGACGGCCATGATGAGGGCCAGCAGGGTCGGGAGGCCTTTCCTGTCGCCCCCTATGATGACGCCGTCCACGATCGCCCTGGCCAGGACGGGCGGGACCATGCAAAAGATTGAGAAGGCGGTGACGCAGGCGAACCCGAGGGCCAGGTAGCCCTTATGCCGCCTCAGGTAGCCGCCGATCCACTTGAACTGGTCCATCTTCCAATTCTACCATAACGGTGCGATACTGTAGCCTTGGGCCTCCCGTTAGGCGTGGGGCCGAAGGGGGGATCCTTTGTGAGGAAAATCTACATCCACACCGACCTGGAAGGCGTCAGCGGCATCGTCAGGGACGACATGATCGAGCCCGGCGGCCCCGACCACCGCTACTGCATCGAGCGCCTGATGGCGGACACGAACGCCGCCATAGACGGGGCCTTCCTGGGCGGGGCGGACCACGTCACGGTGCTGGACAGCCACATGGGCGGCGGCAACTTCGACGTCAGCCTGCTGGACGGGCGCGCCGAGCTGGACCGCAAGCTGAACGGCAAGTGGTGGGGCATGATGGACGGAAGCTATCATGGGACCTTCTTCATCGGCGCCCACGGGATGGCCGGCACCTTAAACGGGTTCCTCGACCATACCCAGGACAGCGTCGGCATATATAACTACGTCGTGAACGGCAGACGCATGGGCGAGCTGGCCCAATGGGCCATGGTGAGCGCCCACTACGGCGTGCCCCTCATCATGATGAGCGGCGACGTCGCGGCGGTCTGCGAGGCCACCCAATTCTTCCCCGGCGTGGAGGCCGCGGCGGTCAAGGCGGGCGTCTCGAGGAACCGGGCCGTCGCCCTGGACCTATCGGAGGCGGAGGGACTCATCAGGCGCGCGGCCAAGAGGGCCGTCGAGAAGGCGGAAAGGCCCAAGGCGTTCACGCCCATACTGCCGATGGAGGTGGTGATCGAGTTCACCCGGGCCGACCATTGCGACAGGCACTGCCAAAAGCCCGGGGTGGAGAGGGTGGACGCCCGGTCCATACGGTTCGTCTCGGACAGCTACCAGAGGTTCATCGTTTAGGCTGGGCGCAGGCAAACCTCGCTGAAAACAGATACTCCCGACACGACTCGAACGTGCGACCTACGGTTTAGGAAACCGACGCTCTATCCTACTGAGCTACGGGAGCGGATGCGTCTGCTGGCCTTCGGACACAACATCCCAAGTATACCACTCTAAGCTTATGGATGCAAGGCCATTGATATGGCGCGCTCTGTGGGCCTCTTCGTGAAATATGGCGAAGCATGTCCGGCAAATCCATATCTTTAGTGTAGCAATAACGCTTAATGCATTTATTACAACAGTTCGAGCACCGTCATGATAGCGCATGTTTACCGGGGAAGTCAATCAATATGGGTCACCTCTAACCATGGTTGACATGCGGTGGGTGGTATAATATAAGGGACTTCTCCAGATCAAAGAAGATGTGACCGAAATTCTTTAAGTAAAACAGAGTAAATATCTTGTCCTCTGTGATTGAATCGGAATTTTGCCTCCTTGAGATGAAGCTCGAATTTGCCTCGTGG
>WRCU01000045.1 GCA_009783805.1 Oscillospiraceae bacterium | reverse complement strand
CGGGCTCTACGCGCACACGACCGGCGCGGACACGAACCGGGACGTCCTGGACAGAAGGTATAGGACCATGGCCCACCACTTCTCGGCGAACGGCTACTATACCGGGCTCGTAGGGAAGATGCACTTCAACGACGCTTGCAACCACGGATTCGAGTACTACATGAGCATCAACGACTGGCTTATGTACCTGGGGCCGAAGGTCAGGCACTACGCGGACGAGATAGCCAGCCATCAGCTCATGCCGCGGTTCTTTGAAACCGTGGACGACGACGGGGCCGGGTTCCCCGACATGAGGGGGCTGTGGGGCGGCAGGCCCTCGCCATGGGTGGGGAACGTCACGGCCATGGACCCCGAGCGCTACGCGTCGGAGCTGGAGGAGGAGGACCACCTGGACGCGTTCGTGGCGCGCGAATCGGTCCGCTTCCTGGAGAACGGCGCGTCGCGCCCGTTCCTCCTCATTGCCAGCTTCATGAAGCCGCACACGCCTTTCCATCCGCCGCGGCGCCACGCCGGCATGTACCCGCTGGGCGAGGTCGCCATCAAGGACGTCGGCGACATATCGGGCTACCCGGCAAGCGCGCGGAGGATATCGGAGGCATACTCCGCCGTCCCCGAGATAGGCCGCAAGAGCGCCAAGGCCGGATACTATGGGAACCTGGCGTTCGTTGACGAGTGCATCGGCGCGCTCTACGGTTCGTTGGAAAGGCTGGGGCTGCTGGAGGACACGATCGTCGTGTACACGTCCGACCACGGCGAGATGGACGGCGACCACGGCATGTACCAAAAGTTCTGCATGTTCGAGCCTTCGGTCAAGGTGCCGATGATCGTGAGCATGCCGGGCACGCTCGCCGAGGGGGTCGTCTCCGGCAGGTTGATAAACCAGATAGGGCTGTATCAGACGTTGGCCGACCTTACGGGGACCGGGCCGGCGGACTTCACCCCACTAGCCCCCATGGAACGGCCGCCGAAGGGCCCGGACGCGGTGAGCTTCGCCGAAAAGGTCCTGAGCCCGGACGCGCCGGACGGCGAGGGTGATGAGGCGTTCGTGGAGTACCGCGTCAAGGATCGGGAGTCATCTGAGTACATGGTGAGGGTGGGAAAATATAAGTACGCGCATTATGCGACCGGCGAGGGGATGCTGTTCGATCTGGAGGCTGATCCGGGCGAGCTTATGAACCTGGCCGGAGATGCCGGGTACGCGGACGTGAGGGCCGAACTGTTGGGACGCATACGTCGCAGGGTCGGGGCCTTGGCCGATGGGCCGCGTTGATGGGGTAGGCCGGGCCGGCCGCCCGGACGGATGGGACGCTAAGCCAAGGCCAGCCGCCCTGTAGGCTGAAACAGGAATGCAATAGCAGCGAAACGCAGATTTGACCGATCCATGCATGGAACGGCCATATTCTTCCCGTATAATAGACGGTCATTGCGGACCGGCTTTATGCGCGGGGCTTAAGAGGCTGTGACCACAGTCGGGGAGGCGGCGGGGCATGACATCCAGGGAGCGCGTCACAACCGTTATAAACCACGGGAAGCCCGACAGGATACCGATCAACGCGTGGCTGGGGAACGAGGAGTTCGCCCCCAAGGTCATAGGCAAGTACGGCAGCCTGGACGCGTTCGCGAGGAAGTACGGATTCGACATATCAGGCAACGGCCTCGGCCTCCAGCCCTTCAGGTTCGACTTGATCCATGAGGCGAAGAAGGCCAGCCCGGACGGAAGGATCACGCCCGATAAATTATTGGGCATACCGTTCACCGACCTGACCGTGGGCGACGAGAGGCTGAGGAAGCTCAAGGACTCCATCGACGCCCAGCACGGGGAGGGCGGATTCGTGCAATCCGGGACGTGGGGCTTCTTTGAGGGGTACACGGTCGTGTTCGGGCTGGAGGACACGCTCGTCTACCTCATGCTATACAAGGACGAGTTCAAGGAGCTGAACAGGCGCCTCGCGGAATGGCACACGGCCCACGCGGCCATGCTGGTGGACGCCGGGCTGGACATGTACCATTTTTCCGACGACTGGGGGGCGCAGCGCAGCCTGATGTTCAACCCTGACCTCTGGTGGGAGCTGGTGCACCCATACTACAAGGATATCGTTGCCATGATACATGGGAAGGGCTCGTACGTAAGCCTGCACAGCGACGGGAACGTGGCGGAGGTCATGGACGGCCTGGTGGACATAGGGATAGACGTGCTGCACCCATACCAGGAGTCGGCCGGGATGGACATGGGCGTCTTTTTGGACAGGTACGCGGGCAAGATCACGATAATGGGCGGCCTGGACGTGCAGACGACGATAGGGTTCGGCAGGTACGGCTTCTTGCGGGACGAGATCGACAGGGTGCTGACCATGTTCAGGGACGGCGGGCTGATATACATGTCCTCGCATGCGGTGCAGCCGCATTGCACGGTAGAGGAGCTGGAGTTCGCGTTCGACCATATACACGCGAAGGTTAGGGAGCTGGGAGCGGGGGCGGGCGCCGGTTGACCGCGGCCCGGCTGGGCCCGGGCGAAGGGGGAAGGGATTGGCGGGCGTGATCGGCGGGCGCATGGGATCGAAAAAAAGGGCGGGGGATAAGATGACCAGCAATGAGATAAGGGAAGCCTACATAAATTTCTTCGTGGAAAGGGGCCATAAAAGGATCGCCTCGGCGTCGCTGGCGCCCGAGAACGACCCGAGCGTACTGTTCGTCTGCGCGGGCATGCAGCCCCTGGTGCCGTATCTAATGGGTGAGCCGCACCCGCTGGGGAAAAGGTTGGTGGACTGCCAGAAGAGCCTGAGGACGGACGACATAGACGAGGTCGGCGACGACATACACCTCACCTTCTTCGAGATGCTGGGCAACTGGTCGCTGGGCGACTACTGGAAGAAGGAGGCGGTGGCTTACAGCTATGAGTTCCTGACCGCCGTTCTGGGCCTCGACCCGAAGAGGCTGGTGGTCACGTGCTTTGCGGGGGAGGGCGGCATCCCCAGGGACGATGAGACCAAGGAGGAGTGGCTATCCGTCGGGATCCCCGAAGAGAGGATCTTCTTCCTGGGCAAGAAGCACAACTGGTGGGGGCTGCCGGGCAACGTGGGGCCTTGCGGGCCGGACACGGAGATGTTCTATGACATGAAGCCGGACGAGCCGCTCGTCCACCCGGAGGAGGACCCCGAAAGGTACTGGGAGATATGGAACGATGTCTTCATGCAGTACGACATGAGGGAGGACGGCACCTGCGAGCCATTGGGGAACAGGAACATAGACACCGGGCTGGGCCTGGAGAGGGTCTCGGCGCTCATGCAGGGGGTGCCGCACGTCTATGAGTCGGACCTCTTCGCGCCCATCATGGGCGTGATCCGCGCCAACTCATCCATGCGGGGCGAGTTCGCCGAGAGGGTGATCGCCGACCATTACAGGGCCGCCACGTTCGCGATAGCGGATGGGATAAGCCCGGGCAACACGGGCGCGCCGTACGTCGTGAGGAGGCTGATAAGGAGGGGGATCCGCTACGCCGCGTCGATAGGCATGGCCGAGGGCGGCCTCATCAAGGTGGCCGAGAAGGTCATCGACGGGTACTCCCACCTATACCCGGAGCTTATCGAGAACGCCGAGGCCATAGTGGGGACGCTGAGGGACGAGGAGGCCCGATTCTCGCGCACGCTCAGGAGGGGCGAGAAAGAGTTCGCGTCGGTCGCGGCGGCATGCGCCGAGTCTGGCGGGGCGACCATACCCGGGGACGCCGCGTTCAGGCTCTACGACACGTACGGGTTCCCGATCGAGCTGACCAGGGAGCTGGCGGCCGAGCAGGGGATGGGGGTAGACGAGGCGGGCTTCGCCGAGAGCTATAAAAGCCATCAGGAACTGTCCAGGAGGTCGGCCGAGGGGCAGTTCACCAGCGGCCTGGCGGAGAAGACGGACGCCACCGCGAGGCTGCACACTGCCACGCACCTCCTCCAAAGGGCGCTGAGGAAGGTCCTGGGCGAGGGGGTCAGCCAAAAGGGCTCGAACATCACCGCGGAGCGGCTGAGGTTCGACTTCTCGCACCCCTCCAAGGTGGGGCCCGAGGAGCTGAGGGCGGTGGAGGGGATCGTCAACGGCGCGATAGGGATGGCCTATGACGTGACGATGGAGCTGATGTCGCCGGAGGACGCAAAGGCCGGCGGGGCCATAGGGCTATTCGACGGGAAGTACGACGACATAGTGAAGGTATACGCGGTAGGCGACTTCACGAAGGAGATATGCGCCGGCCCGCACGTGGCGAACACGTCGGAGCTGGGCAGGTTCAGGATCGTGAAGGAGGAGGCCGTGGCCGCCGGGATCAGGAGGATAAAGGCCGTCCTGGAGGCATAGGCCGGCGGCGCCGCCGAGCCGGGGGCTAAGGCGCGTGCCGCGGCTGGGGACGTGAAAAGCGCTAGACGGGCATGGGCGGATGGGGTCCCGCCGGCCATGCCGCTTTTAATGAAGCCATCCACGAGGCCGGCTGCTGCCCGGCCCGGAATATACGGGGCATAAATTGAAGAACCTACTCCTACTCCTTGGGTACATGAAGGGGAAGCGCCTGCTTTACGCGGCTTCCATAGCCTCCATGGCCCTGAACGTCTTCATACTGACGCTGGTCCCCATCCTGACGAGCCTCACGATAGACACCCTGGTCGGCGGCAGGCCGCCCGCATCGGGGATCCCCGCATTCATATACGGGCTCGTGGGCGGCGGCGACGCGCATAGGGACATCTGGGTCATAGGGTTCCTGATAGTGGCCATGAACGCGGCGAACGCGGCCTTCCTGTTCTTCAAGGGCAGGCTCAGCTCCCAATGCGCGGAGATGATGTCGCGGGACTTCCGCCGGCGCATGTACGGGAACCTGCAAAGGATCACCCTGGCCGAGCACGCCAAGCTGAAGACCGGCGACGTCGTGCAGCGGTGCACCTCGGACATAGACACCACGCGGGCCTTCCTGGCCTCGCAGCTCATCGAGAGCGTGCGCTGCGTCTACACGATAGCCATCGTCGTCACCATGATGCTGCTGGTGGACGTGAGGATGACCTTCGTGGGGGCGGCCACGGTGCCCTTCATCTTCCTTTTTTCGTTCTTCTTCTTCGGAAAGGTGAGGAAGGTCTTCAAGGAGGTGGATGAGGCGGAGGGCGGGCTATCGGCCATGATACAGGAGAACGTCACCGGGGTCAGGGTCGTCAGGGCCTTCTCGAGGCAGAAGGGCGAAGTGGAGCGTTTCGAGCGCGAGCACGGCGTCTACAGCGCCTTGGTCATGCGTCAGATGAGGCTGGTGGCCTGGTTCTGGAGCGTCACCGACTTCGCGAGCCTGAACCAGATCGCGGCCGTGGTGGTAGTGGGCAGCTACCTCGCGGTCTCGGGGGATATAACGCTGGGGCAGCTCCTGCTCTTCAACTCCTATGTTTGGATGATCCTATGGCCCACCAGGCAGCTGGGCAGGACGCTGACGGACATGGGCAAGACGTCGGTCGCCATGGGCAGGATCCAGGAGATCCTCGACATACCGGAGGAGGACATGCGGCCGGGCGGCAAGAGGCCGGCCATCACGGGGGCGATCTCGCTGACGGGGGTATCCTTTGACTACGACGGGGAGGCGGAGCTGCTGAGGGACATTACGTTCGAGGTGGGGAAGGGCGAGACGGTGGCGATAATGGGCCATACGGGATCGGGCAAGAGCACGCTGGTGGGCCTGCTCATGGCGTTCAATGAGTACGGCGGGGGGTCCATAAAGATCGACGGGTGTGAGCTCAGGGAGATGGACAAGGCCTGGTTGCGCAGGCATGTGGGGATGGTATCGCAGGAGACGTTCCTGTACTCGAGGACGATCAGGGACAACATCACCTACGCGAGGGAGGGCGCGACCGACGGCGAGGTTTACGCCGCCAGCTCGATAGCCTCCGTCCACGAGGACATCGTGGGCTTCGAAAAGGGGTATGAGACGCTCGTGGGCGAAAGGGGCGTCACCCTGTCGGGGGGGCAGAAGCAGAGGGTCTCGATATCGAGGACGGTGATCGGTGAGTACCCGATCCTCATCTTCGACGACTCGCTGAGCGCGCTGGACGCGGAGACGGACGCCGAGATACGCAGGGAGCTTAGGGCGCGGAGCGACGACCTCACGACCCTCATAATCTCGCACCGGATTAACTCCGTCTCGCAGGCGTCCAGGATAATCGTGCTCGAAGGCGGCCGCATCGCGCAGATGGGCACGCACGAGGAGCTGGCGGCCGTCGACGGCATATACAGGAGGGCGTGGGAGATGCAGGAAGGGGACGCCGAGGATTAAGCCGCGCGGGGGCGGCGGTGTTTTGGCGGGGGTATGGGCGGACGGGTACGCGCGCAGGCTCGCCTAAGGCGCAAACACGATTAATGGCGGCGGCGGACGGCGGTCGCCGGGGAAGTGGGCCATGAAGGCATTCGAGGAGAAGGAATATGACCATGAAGGCTTCCAGGCAAGCGTCTGGAAGGCCTTCCTAAGCTACGCGAGGCCATATAGGCGATACGTCGCCGCGCTCACGGCGCTCATGGTCATATGCGGCGTATATGACGCCATATACCCATTCATGACGCGCCACGCCATCGACAACATCATAGCCGTGGGGGACACGGAAGGCCTGATCCCGTTCGCCGTGGCCTTCTTCGCGCTGGCCTCCTCCCAGGCCGTGCTCATATGGCTGTTCATCTACCTGGCCTCGAAGATCGAAGTCGGCCTATGCCGGGACATCAGGCAGCATGGGTTCAGGCACCTGCAGGAGCTGTCCGTGTCGTACTACGACAGGACCCCCGTGGGCTGGGTCATGGCCAGGATGACGTCCGACGTCAACCGCGTCGGGGGGATACTCGCATGGGGCATGGTGGACTTCGTGTGGGGGGCGTTCCTTATACTGTTCGCGGTAGTCGCGATGTTCGTCATGAGCCCGAGGCTGGCGCTCATAGCGGTCGCCGTTATCCCGGCCCTCATGGCGGCCTCGTTCCTATTCCAGAGGGTCATCCTCAGGCGCCACAGGAAGGTGAGGAAGCACAACTCCATGGTGACGGCCGCCTTCAACGAGGGGATCACGGGCGTGAGGACATCGAAGACGCTCTCGGTCGAGGCGAAGAACGACGAAGGGTTCGTGAGGCTGACGGGGGAGATGTACGGCCTCGCGGTCAAGGCGATAGTCGTCTCCACCGTCTTCGTGCCGGTCATATCGTGCATAGGCAGCGTGGGGACCGCCCTCGCGCTCAGCCTGGGGGGCGGCGAGGCGCTGGCGGGGGGGATCTCGCTAGGCACCTACTTCGCATTCGTCTCATACTCCCTCTACATGCTCGAGCCCGCCTACCAGATGGCCAGGGTCTTCTCGGAGTTCGTGGCGGCGCAGGCCTCGGCGGAGAGGATCATCGCGCTCATAAAGACGGAGCCGGAGATAAAGGACGATCCGGCCGTGTTGGGGGAGTATGGCGGCGTGTTCGACCCGAGGAAGGGCGAATGGCCGCCCATAGAGGGCGAAGTCACCTTCGAGGACGTCACTTTCAAGTACGCCGAGGGGGAGACCGTCCTCCGCGGCTTCAACCTGCGCGTAAGGAAGGGGGAGAGCGTGGCGCTGGTCGGGGAGACCGGCTCGGGGAAGAGCACGATCGTGGGCATCCTGACCAGGTTCTATGAGCCGACGACGGGGCGGGTCCTGATCGACGGCAGGGACTATAGGACGATGCCGCAGGCCTGGGTGCAGTCCAACCTGGGTTACGTGCTGCAGGTCCCGCACCTGTTCAGCGGCACGGTCAGGGACAACATCGCCTTCGGCAAGCCGGGGGCCACGGACGGGGAGGTGGAGGCCGCGGCTAGGCTCGTCGATGCGCATGGGTTCATCAGCAGGCTGGAGATGGGCTACGCGACGGAGGTCGGCGAGGGCGGCGGCAGGCTCTCCACGGGTGAGAAGCAGCTCATATCGATCGCCAGGGCGATCATAGGCGAGCCGGCCATCTTCGTGCTCGACGAGGCGACGTCGTCCGTCGACACCGAGACGGAGCGGACCGTCCAGAAGGCCATTTCCGGGGCGCTGAAAGGCCGGACGAGCTTCATCATCGCCCATAGGCTCTCCACCGTGAGGTCCGCGGACAGGATCATCCTGATCAGCAAAGGCGCCATCGTGGAGGAGGGCAGCCATAGGGAGCTGATGGCCCGGAAGGGGGCCTACCATCGGCTGTACACCAACCAGTTCGTCAGGGATGCCATAGCTGCGGTTCCCAAGGTGGAATGACGTATCGTATGACGAATTAATAGTTTTATTAATTTTATTAATATAGATATTAAAAATGTTAATATTGATATTGACATATAAACATCGAACCATATAATGGGCTATATAGTCCATTTTTTTTGGGGGATGGTACGGATGGCGAAGAGAGCGATCGGCATATGCCCCGCCTGCGGGGAGAGGACCGCGGTGACGAGGATAGCCTGCGACGGCTGCGACACCGTTATCGAGGGCAGGTTCAGCCTATGTGAGTTCTGCGGCCTCAGCCTGGCCCAGAAGGAGTTCCTCCTCGCGTTCCTCCGTAGCAGGGGGAGCATAAAGGACGTGGAGAAGTCGTTGGGGGTTTCGTACCCTACCGTGAAGAACAGGCTGGAGGACCTGCTGGCCGCGCTGGGCCTGGCGGACAGGGGCGGAGACGCGCGCGTCGGGGAGCCG
>WRCU01000044.1 GCA_009783805.1 Oscillospiraceae bacterium | reverse complement strand
TAAGGTGCATATATCGGTGGAGGAGCCTTTGTCCGGCTCCGTATAGCCCGTCATGTTATAGATGTAGCCCATGAACTCGTCCGTGCCCACGCAATAGCACTTGGCATCCTTGGCATTGCGCCTGTCCAGCTGGACCATGAACTGGTGTCGGCCGTTCAATGAATCTATCATGTCCTTGTCTTCCGTCAGCCATTCGCTGCCTATCTGCCCGCATTCTTCCCCATCCGTTATTAATAGGGAATGGCCGCAGTCCCTTAAGAGCCAAAGCATCGCGACGCCGGCCCTGTCGTCCGCGCCCAGCAGCTGCGGGGCGCCGGAACCGTCCACGGCCTTGAAGGATTCGCCGTCCTCGACTATTACACGGCCATCGTTGACCTCGCGATGGCATCCCTTATACCAATCGTCCGCGTACGTGTCCGCGTGGGCGACGAGGACCACCTTATTTTCGCGGCTGCCCTCGACGTACAGGTACCGCTGCTTGCCCCCCGCCTCCGCCTCCCTGAAGAGCGCGCCCTTTACCGTCCTGAACCTTTCGAAGACCTCCGCGGTCCCCGTCAAGGGGCAATTCAAGAAGCCCCTCAGCACATCCAAGTCATCACGGTCCGCCATGCGCCCTCCCGGTTATCCTTTCCACGGGCATGCCCCGCCATCGCCTGCCTTCCGCCGCGCTTACGGGCTCCCATCCCTACGCCGCGTCCGCGGGCCTATTTCCCCCCGCGCCCACGGAACCACCTGGCGGAGTCCGCCAAGGCCCCTATGGGGTCGCCGGGGTAACGGTCCTTGTTCAGGTACTCCACTATGTACCAGCGGACGCCGGCGTCACGCCTGCATATGGAGAAGTAGTCGTCCCAGTCGACCTCGTCGCCCGGCTCGCCGAAGAAGGTTCCGCCCGCCGCCGAGTACGGCTTCATGTGGACGGTGGGGGCCCTGCCGGGATACTTCCTCAGGAGCCCGACCATGTCGCCGCCGCCGTGCATGCCGTTGCCCACGTCGTTCTGCATCACCACGTTCGAGGGGGTGTTCTGCGCTATCAGGTCCCATGGCAGCTCGCCGGTGTCCTCCGTCGGCTTGAATTCGGCGGCGTGGTTATGGTAGCCCGTGACCATGCCGTGCATGCCCAGGACGTCCGAGACCCAGGTGAGCTCCCCGGCGAACCTCAGGCACCCTTCCGAGGTGGCCAGCAGTTCCGGCGGCATCCAAGGGACGATGACATATTGGTTTCCCAAGGTCTCATTGTAGGATATCGTAGAGTGTATGTTCGAGGGCTTCAGGTACTCCCAAGGCGTGTGCCATCCGGCTATCCGCAGGCCGGCCTCATCGAGGGCGTACCGCACGTCCCTCGCCACGAACCTCAGCGCGCCGGCGAACTCCACCGCGTCGTAGCCGGCTTCCTTGACCTTCCTCAGCGTGCCGCGCAGGTCCTTCGAGAGGCTCTCCGCGACGACGAAGAGCTGCGCCGCCAGCGGCAGCCCTGCCTCGGTGCCCGCCATCTCGTCCTTGCCCCATCCGGGCGGTAATGCGGCCATGTCCGCACCTCCTTATATAGTGTGTTGAGTTGATGCGTAAATAATTTGAATCGATACGTAAATAAGGAAGATGCGCAGGCTTGCCGTAGGGCCTCGCCTGCCCCTGCCGGCCGGCTGGGTCAGCCGTCGGCGAGCGGAACCCGCGCGAGCGGCGTCTCATCCTTCGCCAGGAAAGCCGCCTGCCCCGGCGCAAGATCGAAGTCGCAGTCGCAGCATTCCCTAAGCTGGCTTATGTCGCTGAAGCTCACGAGCGCCGTCACCTTGTACGGCAGCGACCGCAGGTACGCCAGCCCTATCTGCTCGACCGACCTGCCCCCACCGACCTGCCTGGCCACCTCCGCCGCGCGCGCGGCGCGCTCGCGGTTCGTGGCGCACTCATAGAGCCTGGCCAGGTGCGCAACCATGGGCCTGCCGGCCAGGGCCTTGGTCATGAACCCCTTGGCGACGCTGGTGTAGGCGAACATCGTCAGCCCTTCGGAGAGGTAGGTCCCCCCCTCCTCGGCCTCGTCGAAGTACCTGCTCGCGTGCGCGTCCCTCACCAAGGGGTGCATGTAGGAATGCATTATCTGGCTCACCGCGAACCCTTCGCGCCCCACGGACCTCGCGTAGGCGTTCGCCTCCGCGATCCTCGCGGCCGACCAGTTCGAGGCCCCCAGTATCCTGACGGTCCCGGCGTCCTGCGCCTCGAACAGCGCGTCCATGATGAGCCATACCGGGTATGTCGGGTTGTCCCTGTGCAGGAAGTATACGTCGATCACGTCTATCCCGAGGTTCCTCACGCTGTCTTCCAGGTCATATTTTATGCAGCCTTCGTTGACCCGCGGGGTGCTGGCCTTGTCCTGGGGCTCAAAGTGGGCGCCCTTCGTGCAGACGATGAGCCTGTCGCGCAGGCTCGGCCTCTTCTTGAAAATCCTGCCCAGCGACTTCTCCGAGCAGGCCCTCTCGGGCGCCTTCGGGTCCCAGTTGCAATACACGTTCGCGGTGTCGACCACGTTTCCGCCCAGGCCGATGAACTCATCGAGGATGGCCTCCGATTCCGCGTCCGATGTCCTGATCCCGAAGCCGGAGACGCCTATGCCGATGAACGACGGCTCCATATCCTTGAGTTTTATATGCCTCATATGCCCCCCCATCCAGCGGACCCCCGCTCAGCCTCCCGCGTTCCTTTCGTTGGCCTCCCTCATCTCGGCCCACTTCCGCTCATAGAAGGCCCTCACCCCGTCGCTCAGGCCCACGAAGCCCAGCACGCTGGACGGGGGCTGGCCCGGCCCGGCGTCCTTGGGAAAGGGTGACCAATGGTCGTCCTGATAGGCCGCCCTGCTATCCTCCCTGCCGAAGTCCGGCACGTCGAACGGCTCCCCGTCGCCCAGCGCGCTCTTCCAGGCCAGGATGCCCACCGACGACATCGCGACGCCCCTATAGACGTCTAGGTATGGCTGGCGCCCCTCGCGGATGGCCTGGGCGAAGTGGTGGTTCGTGAAGAAGTCGCCGCCGCCGTGGCCGGCCGCCTTCGCCTGTTCGGCGAACTCGGGGAACTCGGGCGTGTAGACCCTCTCGGCCTCCTCCCCCTCCCGGAGCGTCCAATGGTCGTGCCAGACGCGCAGCTGGCCCGGCCCGAAGTAGCCCGGCCCCCTCGTAAGCTCCACGGCCCCCCTCTCGCCGTGGATCCTGTACCAGTTGCTGTGGCCCGGCAGCATGAGCCCGAAGATGCGGAAGACGGACCCGTCGTCCATCCTGATGAGGATGGCGCATCCGGGGTCGGCGTACTTCCTCGAAACCGCCTCCCTCGGTATGGAGAAGGACGTCACGCGCCTGGGCATGGCGTCCGTCACGTACATGAGCGGCGCGAGCGCGTGCGTGCAGTAGTAGGTGGGCGGCAGCCACATCCGCCAATGGCCGTCGCCGTCCGTCAACCTGGCCTGGTAGTCCGGGTCGACGGGATGGTTGTACTCCCCCTCGGCGTAAGTGGCCTTCCCTATCTCCCCCGCCGCGTACAGCCGCCTCATCTCCTGCGAGAACGCCGTGTACGCGTAGTTCTCGGCGAGCATGTAGACCTTCCCGCTCTCCTCGACGGCCCTGCACAGGGCCACGCCCTCCGCGAGCGTCGAGTTGGAGGAGGTCTCGCTCATCACGTGCTTCCCGGCCCGCAGGGCCTTGATGGCGAACGGTGCGTGCTCATTGAAGTAGTTCGCGAGGATGACGGCGTCCATGTCGTGCCCGAGGAACTCGCCGTAGTCCGCGTACGTGGCCACGCCCAGGTCCCTGCCGGCCTCCCTCAGCTTCCCCTCCCAGGAGTCGCAGAGGGCCACCAGCTCCATGCCCGCGAACGCCGCGCTCCTGGCGAAGCTCATGCCCCTGCCCACCCCTATGACCCCAACCTTAATCCTGTCCATGATCCGTGCCCGCCCCCCGGTTTGATAGGCGGCCCTCGTCCCTGCGGGTACGCCCACACCTTAAGTATAGCAAATCGGGGCGGCGCTATGGCCGCCATGATGCCGTATAATAAACGCATGGCGGCGGCCCTCGCCTGCCGCCGGCAAAGGGGGGGCGACATGGCCATGGACTTGAATGCGCGCTATGCGGAATATTTGATGGGAAGGAAGGCCGATTTCGTCCGCTTCGTCGACGCCTCTCCCATGGGGGCCGCCGCCGAGCGGTACCCGCGCGCGGTCGTCTTCGGCAGGGCCCTGTCCAAGGGCTACCTGCGCGACCTCATGGAGGGCCGCCCGCCCGAGAGGCGTGAGTTCGCCAACGCCGAGAGCGCGATGGGCAGGCTCTCGAAAGCCCTGGCCGCAAAGCTCGCGGGCGAGGGCTATGAGAGCGTAACGGGCATCAAACCCGCCAAGACGCCGCACAAGACGGTCGCGCGGCTGGCCGGCCTGGGATTCATCGGGAAGAACCTGCTCCTGGTCACGGAAGGGTACGGATGCGCCGTCGTGCTCGGCAAGGTGCTCACCGCCGCCCCATTCGAGGCCGGGAACCATACCCCCGTTGAGCAAGGGTGCGGGGACTGCCGCGCGTGCGTCGACGCCTGCCCGACCGGCGCGCTGACCGGGAGGGCCTGGGAGATCGGCGTCAGCCGCGACGATATGCTCATCCGGAGCCGATGCACCATATGCATGAGGTGCCTGGTCCGCTGCGTCCATACCGTGCGGTACATGGGGGGCGTCTGACGGGATGTCCCATAGAGCGGCATCGGCCATGCCCACGCGCGGCCGCGATGCCATAATGATGCGCGGTAGCGATGCCCTAACCATGAGCGGCCCTGCCGGCATGCCGCGGTCACGTGATCGAATCCCAAATATGCAGCGACTCCCTCATGTGCCCGGCCACGTCCACCCCATACGTCTCCTCGAGCAGCGCCCCGGTCAGGACCTCCCCCGTCGCCCCGTGGGCCAAGATGCGCCCCCCCTTCATGACGAGCGCGCTATCCCCGAGGCGCAGCGCCAGGCTCAGGTCATGCAGGACCCCGACCACGGCGCGGCCGCCGACGGACGACCATCGCCTCAGGTGGTCCAGGATCTCTATCTGGTATTTCAGGTCGAGGTGGTTGGTCGGCTCATCCAATAATATGATCTCCGGGTCCTGCGCCAGCGTGCGCGCCAAAAAAACCCTCTGGAGCTGCCCCCCGGACAGGGTCGTGATGGGCCTGTCAGCCTCATCGGCCAGCCCGACGGTCTCGATGCAGCCTAGAACGCAGGCCTTGTCCGCCTTGGACGGCAGTCCCAGCAATCCGCCGCCCGTATGCAGGTAGCGGCCCATCATGACCGTCTCATAGACGGAATACGAAAAATACGTGCCGGAGATCTGGCTCAGCATGGCTATTTTTTTAGCCACTTCCCTGTGCCTCATCCCGCGCATCGGCCTGCCGCCCAGCTCCATGGCCCCGCCGTGCGGGAGGATTCCGGCGATGGCCTTAAGCAGCGTGGTCTTGCCGCACCCGTTGGGTCCGATGACCGTCAGGCTTTCGCCCGGCATAAGGCTGAACGAGATCCCCGATATGACGTCCACCCCACCGTACCCCGCCGATACACCGCTGAGCGTCAGCATCGCCTCGCCCTCCTGGAAAAATACACGTAGGCGAAGAAGGGCGCCCCCACCAAGGCCGTGACCGCCCCTACGGGCAGCTCGCTGGGGGACGCGACGGTCCGCGCCACCAAGTCGCAGACGACCATGAAGGCGCCGCCGACCAAGACCGAGACGGGTATGACGACGCGGTGGGAGGAGCCGAAGACCTTCCTTACGATATGCGGCGCGACCAGGTCGACGAAGCCAATTATCCCTACGAACGCTATCGCGCTGCCGGTGATGGCGGCCGCCGCTATGAGCAGGGTCCATTTCACCCTCTTCAGGTCGACGCCCATCGTCTTCGCCTGCTCCTCACCGAAGGTCATCATGTCGAGCTCCCTGTTGAAGTAGAGCACGAAGGCCGCGCCGACGGCCAGGATCGGGGCCAGGGTATACACGGCCTGCCAATCCTTCATGGAGAAGCTCCCCATCTGCCAATATATCAGCCGTTGCATATGCTCCTTGGAAAGTGCGGACATGAGCGTCGTCACGGCGTTGACGAACAGGGAGAAGACCATGCCCACGAGGATTATGGTGTTGTTCTCCATGTTCCTGTCGAGCCGGGAGGCGAACGATATGGCCAGGACGATCGTCCCGAGGCCGAACGCGAATCCCACGAGCGGCAGGGTCAGCGAGCCGATCAGGGGGATCGTCACGCCGTACAGTATGACCAGGCAGGCCCCGAACGAGGCGCCCGAGGAGACGCCGATGGTGTATGAGGAGGCGAGCGGGTTGCGCAGCACGGACTGCATGACGGCGCCGCTCACCGACAGCGCGCCGCCGGCGATGAACGCCAGCAGCGCGCGCGGCAGGCGCAGGTTCCAGAGGATGGTTACGGTCGTAGGCTTTATGCCTTCCGCCAACCCCATCCCGAACACCTTATGCCCTATTATCCTGAGGACGTCGCCCGGCGCGATGCCCACGCTCCCGATGGCCACCCCAAGCATCAGGGCGGCCAGCGCCGCGGACGCCGCGACGATTACCTTAGTCTTCATAGCGATCCATATCAGCCGAACTTATTATGGGCATGGACCGCGGACCCCGGCTACGGCCGGCCCTAAGCGGCCATGCCGGGCCCGCGGGCGCACCGCCCATGCTTACGAATACAGTTCCGGATAGATGGCCCTCGCCATCTCCATCAGCGCCTTGGCCACGTTTTGGGTCGGCTGGCTGCTGCTGTCCGTGTCTATGTAGTGCACCGCCCCGTCCGCGACGGCCGTCAGCGCGTCCCAGCCCGGCCTCGCCATTATGTCCGCGACCTCCGCGGCCGCGTCGGCCGGGTAGTAGTTATAGTTCACGTTGGTGAGTATGACGTCGGGGTTCGCATCCACGACCGCCTCCTCCGAGATCTGGACCCATCCGTCTATGTGGGCCAGGACGTTGACGGCCCCTATCAGCCCTATCATCTCATCCAGGAAGACGCCGCCGCCGAAGCTGTATAGATAAGGGGGCGACCCGATCTCAAAGTACACCTTCCTCGGCTCGGTGACCGTCAGCCCGATGGCGCGCACGGCCTCGATGTCGCTCTCCATGCCGGCAACCAGCGCCGCGCCCCTGTCCGGCTCCCCCATGACGGCCGCCAAGAACCGTATGTCGTCCATTATGCCTTCCAGGCTCTCGCTGACCGGTATGTAGACGACGCATATCCCCGCGTCGGAGACCATCGTTATCTGGTCCTCGCCGTAGATCCTCGTCATCCCCGTCGTGAGTATCACGTCCGGCGCCATGTTTATGAGCCGCTCCCCGTCCAGCGCCATCATGTCGAAGATCGCCAGGGCCGGGTCCAGCCCCTCGACCCCGTATGAGTACGTGTCGGCGGCGACGACCTTGTCCAGCATACCGAGGCCCGACAGGATGACGTTGATCGCGGGGCCGATGGCCACGACCGTCTCAATGCTCTCCGGCAGCGCGATCGGGTTCCCCATCCTGTCCCTGTCGATCGGCGGGCCTTCAGGCTTCCCTCCCGCGTCCGTCTCGGCGCCGTCCGTCACGGTCCCGTCCGTCCCGCCCGACGCCCCGTCGTCCGTCGTGGCGCCTGACGCCCCGTCGTCCGTCGTGGCGGCCGACGCCTCGGTCGTGCCCGCCCCCGCGGATCCCCCCGCGTCCGCCTTGTCCGCGTCGCCGTCCCCGCAGGCCACGGCGCAAAGCGCCATGGCCGCCGCCAGTATCGCGATGATTACCTTCCGCCTCATTCTTGCCTCCCGTCAATGCCTATATTATGCGTGGCGACCCTCGGGCCATCGTGCGCCCCAAAGCCGCCCTCCCGCCCGCGCGACGTCAGGGTCATGGGCCCGCGGCCGTCCCGCCGCCCCCCTGACATGCAAAAGGCCCATCCCGCCGATCCGCCCGGAATGGGTCCCTTTATGCGCCGCTCGGTCCCGGCGCGCGCACGAAAGCGCACGCCGATGGGGCGGTATCATATAGGTCACCATACCGTCCATGCTCTGTGGACATATGGCGGCGGCATAGGCCGCCCGAATGGGGCAGGTCTTCCGGCTCAGGCATCTACGCGGACGCTCCGCCTTCTCGGGCCAAAGGCCCAATGGCGGCCCGGGATCGCATCCGGGCATGGGGCGCCGCTCCGCCTATACGGCAGCAGGACTGCTCAGGATTCAAACCTGATTCCCTTTTAATCGCGCGGCCCGCAGGCGATAGGACAGCCGACCATGCGGGGCGCGAACCACCATCCTTGCTTTGCGCTCATCTTGATCCGTCCCCGCATAGGCGGAGCGGCTCGCCGTCTATGATATACGCCCCGGCGACCTTGTCAAGCCGGCCGGACCCGCGCAGGCGTCGGCGGGGGCGCAGGCGTCTGCCGCCCGATCGATGCGGCCGCCATGTTTCCCCTAACCGGCGTTTGCCCATATAATCTAGCCGACCGCCAAACCGCGGCGGATGGGACGGGACGGCGGCCATCCATGGACGGCGCGGCGGCCGATCGGCCGGTCCCTAAACGGACGCGGCCGCTGGAAAATGGGCACTGTCGTCTACGGGCGTACGTAGGCGACTTCATAGGAGGAAAGATGACTTCTAGGGAGCGTTTCGTGCGTACGGCGCGGTTCGACGGCCCGGACAGGGCTTTTTTGCTCT
>WRCU01000043.1 GCA_009783805.1 Oscillospiraceae bacterium | reverse complement strand
CCGGTCACCCACGGCGAATGCCTCGGTCCCCGCGCCGTCCGGGCCGCCGCCCACCTTGATCCCCCTGACCGTTCCGGCCACGGGCCCCAACCGCTGGCCGATGACCTGCAACAGCGGCTTAGCGACCCTCCTGCCCAAGCCCGCGGCTTCCGCGCCCTCCGCCTCAGGGCCCGCCACGGGCTCCGACCCGATACCCGCCCCAGTCCCCGATACGGGGTCGCCCTCGAGCAGGCCGCCTATCTCGCCGATGAACCGCGACGGCTGGTAGCCCTCCGTCTTGCCGTATATCGTGCGCCTCCTGGCGGATGTGAGGCTCAGCCTTTCCTTGGACCTGGTGATCCCCACGTAGCAAAGGCGCCTCTCCTCCTCCAGCGCGGACTCGGACGTGACCGACCTGTATCCCGGGAACAGCCCCTCATCCATGCCGACCATGTACACGACCGGGAACTCGAGGCCCTTCGCGCTGTGGATCGTCATCAACGAAACGTAGTCCGAGTCGCCGCCCATCTCATCGGCGTCGGAGACCAGCGAGACGTCGCAGAGGAACTCATCCAGGGTGATCTCCGGGTTGGCCTTCTCATACTCGGTCGCCACGGAGACGAACTCCCTGAGGTTCTCGAGCCTGCTCTGGGCCTCCTCCGTCCCCTCCTCGGCCAACGAGCCGGCCATGCCCGTAAGCTCCATCACCTTCCTTATCAGCCCCGATATGGGCATCCCCGCCGCGGCCTCCCTAAGGCCCGCTATCAGCGCCGCGAACCCGAACAACCTGTTCGCCGATGCCTTCAGCGCAGGGTACCCCGACGGGCGCGCCATGACCTCGAATATGCTCTTCCCCGCCTCCGAGGCCGCCCGGCTCAGCCCCTCGACGGTCACCTCGCCTATGCCCCTCTTCGGGACGTTGATGATGCGCCGCATCCCGACGTCGTCCTGCGGGTTGTTGATGACCCGCAGATAGGCGACCATGTCCTTTATCTCCTTCCGCGAGTAGAACTTCAGTCCCCCGAAGACCTTGTAGGGCAGGCCCCTGACCATCATCTGCTCCTCGATGACCCTGGACTGGGCGTTCGTGCGGTACAGCACCGCGTGGTCGCGGTAGCTCAGCCCCCCATCCACGCCGACGGCTATGCCCCCGCATACATACGCCGCCTCATGGTGCTCGCTCTCGGCCACATGGTAGGAGACCCCGGGCCCCGTGGGGTTCGCGGTCCAAAGCTCCTTGCGCTTCCTGCGCACGTTGTTGCCGATCACCCTGTTCGCGGCCTCCAGGATCCTTCCCGTCGACCTGTAGTTCTGCTCCAGCTTGATGACCTTGGCGTCGGGGAACTCCTTCTCGAAGTCCAGGATGTTCCGGATGTTGGCGCCGCGCCAACCGTAGATGGACTGGTCGTCGTCGCCGACCACGCATAGGTTCCCGTGCCCCGATACGAGCATGCTGACCAGCGTGTACTGGGCCTTGTTCGTGTCCTGGTACTCGTCGACCATGACGTACCGGAACCTGGACGCGTATTTTTCAAGGGCTTCCGGGTCATCGGTGAAAAGCCGCGTGGTCAGCATGATCAAGTCGTCGAAGTCCATCGCGTTGCTTTTTTCCAGGGCGTCCTGATACGCCCCATAGACGGCGGCGACGTTCCTGCTGCCGTGGGAGTCCCCGAACGCCTTGATGTACCCGCCCGGCCCGACCATCTCGTCCTTGGCCTTGCTGATGGAGGATTGGATGGCCCTCACCTCCATGCCCCTCTCATCCATGTTCAGCCCCTTTAGGCAGCGCCTGATCAGGGAGCCGGAGTCCTGGGCGTCATATATGCTGAAGGCGGTCCCGTAGCCCAGCCTCCCAGCCTCGACGCGCAGGATCCTGGCGCACATGGAATGGAACGTGTGTATCCACATCCCGCGCGAGTAGTCGCCCACCAATCCCTGGATGCGGTCCCGCATCTCGCCCGCCGCCTTGTTCGTGAACGTTATGGCCAGTATGCCGCGCGGGTCGATCCCGCGCTCACCGATCATGTAGGCCGTCCGGTACGTGAGGACCCTGGTCTTCCCCGACCCGGCGCCGGCCAGGATCAAGAGAGGCCCGTCTATGTGCGTGACGGCCTCGTACTGCCTTTCATTAAGCTCATCCTTCAGGGTTATCGGCACCGCCATGGCTCCCATTCCCGCTCCGGTATGGGGGGCATCAGCGTCCCGTCATGGCTCGAGCAGGCCGTAGTCGCCGGCCTTCCTTTTATAGGCCACGTTGACCTCGCCCGTCTCGGCGTTGCGGAAGACGAAGAACTCGTGCCCGATGAGGTTCATGCGGAGTATCGCCTCCTCCGCGGACATGGGCTCCGTCCCGTACTTCTTGACGCGGGCGATGCTGTAGTCCCCTTCCTCGTCGACGTAGATGTCGCCCTCGGGGAAGTCCGTGCGGATCGAGCCGGAATCCGTCTTCCTGCCCAGCCTCGTCTTGTTCTTCCTGATCTGCCGCTCGATTATGTCCACGGACTTGTCTATGGAGGCGTACATGTCGTCGGTCGCCACCTCGGCGCGGAAGATCATGCCGCCGTTGGCTATGGTGACCTCGATTATGTGCCGACCCTTCTGGATCGACATCGAGATGCTGGCCTCGCACTCGTCGTGGAAGAACTTGTCCAGCTTGCCGATCTTGCCGGCGATCCTGTCCTTCATCGCCTCGTTTATCTCGAAGTTCCTGCCGACCGTCTTGAATCTCATGGCCTACGCCCCCAATCGTATTTATTGGCAAGGCCGCCGCGCCGGCGGCGGCGTGATCCCGCCGGGTCCCACGGCCCACCCCTGGGCGGGGTCGGCCACGCGCGCCGTCCGGCCTTACGCGGACGTCGTTATCTTGCAGATGAAGAACTTCTTGTTGTTGATGATCATCCTATGCTTCGCGGCGTCTATGACCCCGACGTCTATGGTCTTCTGCTTGCGGTCCGATATGTCGTAGACCTCTATCTCGGTCCCCTCATACAGGACCTTGTTGAAGAACATATCCATCTTCTCGCTCTTAAAGCACTTCTTTCCTATTATCACGTTCTTGACCGGGGTCACCACGAAATGCCTCAAATCACCGACACGCTCCGCTCCGCTTTAGTTTGCCCGACCACAAAAAAAACAGCCTTTGCGACGTAGGCCGGGTGGATTTTTTTTATAAGCGCGATAATTCTACATTTTTGAAACATTGCTGTCAATGACCGGAAATATGTCCGGGCCCCCACCCGTCACTCGTTCCGTATGGCCTCCAGCGCGCTGAGCCTCATCGCGCGCAAAGCGGGGTAGATGCCCGCGAGGACGCCCACGAACGTGGTGAGGACCAGCGAGCCCACCGCCAGCCATGCCGGGATCAGAGAGACCGCGTTGCTCACGGAGTCGCCGTAATAATAGTAGTAGCCGCCGCCGATCATGTCGCCGAAGAGGTCGGCGCCGAACGTGTTGAGGAAGAACGATATGGCGGCGCTGATCGCGAGCCCGACCAAGCCCCCGATGAAGCCTATCGCGGCGGCCTCGAACAGGAACTGCTTCCGAATGTCGGCGAACGTGGCGCCGAGGACCTTCATGATGCCTATCTCACGCGTACGCTCGTAGATGGACATGATCATCGTGTTGCATATGCCGAAACATGCGACGATCAGGCAGATGAAGCCCAGAAAGCCCAGGATGAGCTTGATCCCGGACGTGGTCGCCTGCATCTCCTCCAGCGTGTCGATGAGCCCGTAGGCCGTCAGCCCGAGGTCCTGGATCCTTTTTTGGATCTCCTTCACCGAATCCAGGCTCCTCACCTTCACGATGACCCTGTCATAGGTGGGGTTCTTCTGCTGCTGTTGTTGGCCGGGGAAGCCCCCCTGGGTCGATTGGTACTCCTTGATGAGCTGCCGCAGGTAGTCGGCGTTCATCACTATGTACCAATCCCTCTCGTCCCCCGACTCGCGGATCGTGCCGACCACGTTGATCCTGTGGAGCTTGGCCGGCTTATTGCTTTGGCCCGAGCCGCCATCCTGCTTCTGGTCCTCGCCGTACATGACGTCGAACGTGATCTCGACCTTGTCGTTCCACATGTCGACGCCGCCCTGGTCGTAGTAGTAGTAGCTCACCCTCTTGGGGTTGTACCACCACCCTTGCGCCCAGGCGCCCATCACGACCGCCGAGGTGTCGTCCGCGGTGAGCATCCTGCCTTCGGTCGCCTCGTACCCCAGCGCCACCATCGCCTCCGGCTTCATGCCTATCAGGTTAAGCCAAGAAAGGTACTTCCCGGAGACGCCCTTCACGTTCGCGTATACGACGGGCGAAACCGCCTCGACGCCCTTCCACCCCTCGACCATGCTTATGAACTTGTCGTCCAGCTCCGCCCGCTCCCTGACGTTCGGGTCGTTCGAATAGTTGTAGACGTTGAGCGTGGTCAGGCTGCCCATCCTCGACACGCGCTCCTCGATCGTCGCCTGCATGCCCATGATGAGGGAGACCATCGTGATGATGGAAGCCGCGCCTATCAGGACGCCCATGAGCGTGAAGATCGTCCTCATCTTACGCCTGGTCAGGTTCCTGAGGCTCATGAAGATAAGGTCCAGGCTACTCATCGTCGGGGATTTCCTTCCGGCCCCTGCGGACCCTCAGAACCACGGCGCCCGTCATGGCCCCCACCAGGAGCGCGGACCCCCCTATGAGCGCCGCCAGGGCGGGCCCGCCCAGCGCCCCGTCCTCCCCGCCCCCCTCATCCGGCGGCCAATATTGGTCACCGCCGTCGGGCGGATAGTACTCGGAGTAGTCCACCACGTTCATCGTGAAGGGCGCCTCATGCCTATACTTCTTCCCGGATATGTCCTCGTACGTGAATACGATCATGCCCTCCTTCATGCCCGGGTCGTACGGCGTCATGAACATGGAGTCGAAGGAGTCGGTCCTGCCCGTGTCCAGCGTGCCCGCGAAGTAGTTGGGCGTCATGCTCTGGAACTCGCCCTCCAATGAGACGAGCAGGTTGTATATGGTCACCTTCCCCATGTTGTAAAAATTCACGGACGTCCACATCTGTGACATGACGCCCGTCTCGTACGGCAGCATGATGTCGCCCACGACGAGGATCGGGTCCACCCTCACGGGTATGCTGATCGTCTCGCCGGCGTTGATGGGCATCCCGTCCACGCCTTCGTAGGCGATGTCCACGTTGATCACGTATATCATGGAGGTGGATGACGGGTTCACGCGGAGGCGGATCGTGTGGTACGCCCTGGAGTCCCTCCCCATCTCCACGATATAGAATGAGTTGCTGCTCTCCACGGGGATGAACGTGCCGTCATGGCTCAGCAGCGTGACCTTCATGTTCCTCACGTCATGCTGCCTGCTCGTGTTGTACAGCGTGAGCGTCAGGTCGAACTCCATGCCCGGCTCCAGGGTGGCCGGCTCGAAGGCGTAGTAGTCCACTATGACCTTCGGCGTCGACCTGTCCTTGTCCTCCCCCTGGCCGTCCGCGTCCCCGGGCCTCTCTACGGCGGCGCCTATGTGCTGGGTATAGGAAACCGGCGCGTAGTGGCCGTCCTTGCCCGCCTCGTAGGAAACGTTCACCGCTATGGGGTAGTTCCTCGTCTGCGCGTCGTCGCCGACGAGGAACGTGACCGCCAACTCCCTAACGTCGCCCGGGGCCAGCGAATCGTACGAAAATATCGGGAGGGTCTTGGGGACGATCAGGTAGTCGGTCCCGAACGTGACCGTAAGGCCCCTCACCTCGCCGTCGCCCACGTTCACGGCCGCGAACCGCAGCTCAAAGCTCGACCCCGGCGCGAGCCCGACCAGGTCCGCGGTGCCCTCGAGGGCCACCTTCCCTTGCCCCCCGTCGGGGCCTTCGGCACCCGGGCCCCCCTCGACCGGGAGGAAATACGTGGCCGAGTCGCCGTGCCTGCCGCCCAGCTTGTCCTCGTACTCCAGCCTTATCCCTATCCTGTAGCCCCCCGCCGCCGCCTTCGGGTCGACCCTGATCGGGAACGGGACCGAGCGCGACTCGCCCCCCCTGATGCCGGGGACCTCCTTGAAGTCGAAGCCCTCGGCGATGGAAAGGACCGAGCCGTCCATGTCCGAGATGGTGACCCTCACGTTATGGGCCTCCGTCGACGCGGAGTTGCGCAGGGTGACCCATAGCGTGTGGACGTCGCCCCCGTCCGTCGGCGGGTCGGCCGATACCCTGTGGAACGAGACGCTCGGCGGGGTGAGATCGTTCTCTATGATGACCGGCACCACGACCGTACGCTCGTAGGCGTCGCCGTACACGTTCTTATATTGGATGAGGAACGGCACCTGATGCAGGCCCGGCCTCGCGTCCTTGCCTATGGAGACCCCGAAGGACAGCTTGGCCTCCTCATCCTTGGAGAGGCTCTCGACAACCCGCGCGTAGGAATCCGGCCTGAACTCGATGGACGTGCCCGACCCCGACGCCTCGGGCGTAATTATTACGTCCCTCGCCCTGTTCCAGTCGAGGTTCGTTATCCTGAATTCCAGCGTTTGGTTCCTCCCGGCCGTGAAGGAGGGCAGTACCTTCTCGACGACGGCCGTCACCCTCGGCTCGTGCTGCCGCGTGTCGTTGGACGTGGGGGGGGAGGTCGAGTCGTTGTACGGGATGGCTTCCCTGATGTTTATGGACCCGTCCCTGACCCATAGGATACCGTCCGCGCCTCGGTAGTTCACGGCGTAACGGAGCACCGTGGGCTCCGTCCCGTCATAGGTGAACCTGAGGGCCTTCTCCTCGGCGTCCCTGACCTCCGCGTCCGTCAAGTCCGCGTAGTTCCATCCGCTTTCCAGCCTGAACGCGCCGTCCTCGAACTCGATGCTGGCCTTTATGTCGTCACGGCTGCCCGTGGTCACGAAGTCGAACCTGAATATGAGGTCGAAGCTGCCGCCCCGAAAGATCGCCGTGCCGCCCCCCGGAATGCTGAGCCTGTATCCGACCGTCACGTCTATCTGCTCCGGCTGCTGGGAGGCCATGGCGCCGAGCGGGCTGGCCAGCATCACGGCCGCCGCCAAGGCCGCAACAAACCGACGGCGCAGGGTCGGGCCCGCCGAGGCCGGCCCGCGGCCCAGCCTAACCGTCGACCCGCGGCCATGCACGGCCTCGGGCCCCCCCGGGCACAACCCGTTCGTCACCGCCGCCAAGGCGCCCATTTTCGCCGCTCCCGACCCATGCTCAATCCTACTTCCCATAAACCTCAAACTCCCCCATGCCGGGCCGTCTGCGGCATCTCGGCCCGGACCTCGATTTTCCCTACGTTGCCGTCCTGTATGTAGACCACCTTGTCCGCGTACCTGGCGATGTCCGAATCGTGCGTGACCAATATGAGCGTGATCCCGTTGAGCCTCGATATGCCGAGCAGTATGTCCATGACCTCCGCCGAGGTCTTGGAATCCAGGTTCCCCGTGGGCTCGTCGGCGAACAGTATGGGCGGCTTGGTCACCAAGGCCCTCGCTATCCCGACCCGCTGCTGCTGGCCCCCGCTCATCTGCATGGGCTTGTGCCTTAGGTGGGAGCCTAGGCCGACCATCCTGAGCATGGCCGCCGCCCGGGCGTTCCGCAGCCTCGAGGGGACGTGCTTTATCATGAGCGGCAAGGCCACGTTCTCCATGGCCGTTATGTTGGGCAGGAGGTTGTAAGCCTGGAATATGAACCCGATGTTGCTTTGCCTGAAGGCGGCGAGCTGCTTCTCCGACATCGAGGTCACCAGCCTGCCGTTTATCGCGACCGTCCCCTTGGTGGGCCTCTCCAGGCCGGCCATCATGTTCAGCAAGGTGGACTTGCCCGAGCCGGACGGGCCCAGTAGGCAGCACACCTCCCTACGGCCTATGGACAGGTCGACGGAGTCCAGGGCCACGACCTTCTCCTGCCCCAGCCTGTAAACTTTGCGCAGCCCCTTTATCTCCACCATGCCGTCCGATGCCCGCAACGCCCTATTTCGCACCCCCAACCCCACAAGCCTTAGTGGGATTCTACCATACGCGATCTACCGCATTTACTTAGGACGCCTATAGCCGGCGCTTTGTTCCGTAAGGCGCCGACCCCGCTTGCCGCGGCGGCCTTGCCCAACATACAATAACGGCCATGGAGTATAGGGTTGGGATAGGCCAGGACAGCCATAGGTTCGCCGAGGCGCCTTCGGGCGGGCAGGGCGGGCCGAATGGGTCAGGCGGGTTCGCCGGGTCCGTCACGCTCGGTGGGGTCGCCATCCCCCATGGACGCCCGCTGGAGGCGAACAGCGACGGGGACGCGGTGCTCCACGCCGTCACCGACGCGATCTCGGGGGTCACCTGCGTCAACGTGCTGGGCGCGGTGGCCGACGCTATGTGCGCGGCGGGGGTCAGGGACAGCGCCGAGTACGTCCGGGAGGCCATGCGCCACCTCGGCGGCCGCCGCATAGGCCACGTATCCATATCCGTGCGGTGCGCATCGCCCATCCTGGCGCCGCACATCCCGGCCATGCGGGCCAACGTCGCCTCCATCTGCGGAGTAACCGAACGCGACGTGGGGATCACCGCGACCTCCGGCGAGGGGATGGGCCCGGAAGGCAAGGGCGAGGGCATCCACGCCATGGCAGTAATAACGGTGGTTGGTACGTCGCTTCCGTCCTGAGCCGCGCCGTACCACATTCTCTTGGGTGACTGGCTATGCGGCGTTCTATTGGTGGTTGGTACGTCGCTTCCGTCCTGAGCCGCGCCGTACCACAT
>WRCU01000042.1 GCA_009783805.1 Oscillospiraceae bacterium | reverse complement strand
CTTTATCACTATCACCCTTATGTCCTTCGACATGGCCACGAACATCTTGCGCATGTTCTCGGCCTGCTGCTCCTCCTTGGATATGAACTCTATCTTCTCCAGCTTCGTGACGCCGTCGACTATCACCGCGACCTCGCCGCCGAACCACGCCCTGAGCTGCTTGTCGGTCACGTCCGTATCCTCCACCACGTCGTGCAGTATGGCGGCGGCGATGGAGACCACGTCCATCTCGAACTCGGACAGTATGATCGCAACCTCAAGGGGATGGTCTATGTAAGGCTCGCCGGAAACCCTCTTTTGGCCCTCATGCGCGCGCAGCGCGACCTCATAGGCCCTCTCAACCGGCCCGAAGTCCCCCAGGGACGCGTATGAGCGCATATTGCCTATCAGCCTCTCATATAGGGTTGCCAAATCCACCACCCCCCTTCCCCTAGGCATGAAATGATGTAAGGATATATATCGGCTTCTTTATGGGATTCCTTAACCGGGGATGGGCCCCATGGGCCTCAGCCGTCCATCCTTATGATCGACTCCACCCTGCGTCCCCTTAGCTTGGCCCTGCCGTCCAGGTAGGTCAGCTCGATCAGGAACAGCATGCCGGCCACCACGCCCCCCAGACCCTCCACGAGCTCCGCCACGGCCCCGACCGTGCCGCCGGTCGCCAGCAGGTCATCGACTATGACCGCCCTCTGGCCGGCCTTCAGAGCGTCGGCGTGCATCTCCACCGCGTCGGTGCCGTACTCCAGGCCGTACTCCGCGGAGACGCGCCTCCATGGCAGCTTCCCCGGCTTGCGCGCCGGAACGAAGGGCTTCCTCAGCGCGGCCGCCAAGGGCGCGCCGAAGATGAACCCCCTCGACTCAGGGGCCACGACGACGTCGAAGCCCCCGAACCCCGACGAGGCCTCCGCCAGCAGGTCGATGGCATGTCCGTAGGCCTCGCCGTCGGCCAGCAGCGTCGTGACGTCTATGTAGTCGATCCCTTCCTTGGGGAAGTCCATTACGTGCCGCAGCTTTTTCTTAAGGTCCATCGGTATGCCCCTTTCCAGGTCCCGCCGCGCGGCCCGCCCCATAAAATAAGCGGTGATCACACGGCGTGCCGCCCCCTCGGGCGCGTGCCTTATTGCCCCATCCCCATGCGGCCTAGGCTCAAGGTATGCCGCATATGCGCAGGAGGGCCCTATCGCTCTCGCCGTAGTCGTCCACGTCCAGGCAGAATATCACGTCGATGACCGACCCCTGACGGCACCGCCTCAGGCATTCGGGCATGTTGAAACCGATCGCGCGGAAGATGCGCCCGTCCGCGTATAGCCTCAATAAAAGGTGGTTCCCGTTGCCCACCAGCGATGACTGGGCCACCTCGCAGCGCCTCAATATGAAGACCGGCTCCTCGCTGCCGTTTCCCGAAGGCTCCAGCGCCTTCAGCCCGACGGCGTTCTCCAGCGTGACGTCATCGGGCGAGACCTCCAAGTCGACGGTCAGCTCCTCCTCGCATGACCCATACCCCTCGAACCCGACGCCGCGCATCCTTTCGAGCAGGGTCGGGATGCCCCCCTCCCTGATCGTGAAACCGACGGCCTTCATGTGCCCGCCGTACGACTCGAACAGCCCTTCGAAACGGCGCATGGCCGCGAAGAGGTCGAACTCGCCCACGCTCCTGCCGGAGGCCTTACCCATCGAGTCGTTCACGGCGATGACGAAGCATGGCCTGCCATACTTGGCCGCGACTTTCTTGGCCACTATCCCGGAGACCCCGTTATGCCAGCCTTCGCCCACCACCATTATGATCCCGTCGGAGCCCATCCCCCTGCCTTCGACATAGGCCTCCGCCTCGGCGAACTGCCTGGCCTCTATGGCCTTCCTCTCGCTGTTCGCCTTGTCCATGAGGAACGCTATCTCCCTAAGCGTGGCGGCTTCCTTGGACAGCAGGAACTCCACGGCCCTGTTGGGGTCGCCGATGCGCCCCAGCGCGTTGAGCCTCGGTATTATGTGGTACGACATCTTCTTCGCGCTCAGCGGGTACTTCGTCCTCCCCGCCTCCATGATGGCGTCGATCTCCGCCCTAGGCTTGGAGTTCGCGTATTCCAGCCCCACCCTGACGATGGCCCTGTTCTCCCCGACCAACGCCTCGTAGTCCGCGAGCGTCCCGATGGCGGCCAGCATGACGTACCACTCGAGGTCCATGCGCGCCCCCAGGGCCTCGTTTATGGCCATGACGGCCTTCAACGAAACCCCGGCCCCCACGAGGTTCCTGAACCCGTACCCGGAGTCGGCCCTATGCGGGTTCACCACGGCCACCGCCTCCGGAAGCGCGTCGCCGCACTCATGGTGGTCGGTAACGATGGTGTCGATGCCCATGCCCTTGAGGAGCCTCACCTCATCCAGCGAGGAGGTTCCGCAGTCCACGGTTATTATGAGCCCCACCCCGTCCAGCGGCATGCACTCGATCGCCTTCATCGTCAGCCCGTAGCCTTCGTTTGACCTGGAAGGGAGGAAGTAGGACGATTCCAATCCCAGCGACCTGAGGTAGTCGACCATGATCGCCGTCGCCGTTATGCCGTCGACGTCGTAGTCCCCGAAGACGAGGACCTTTTCGGACGACTCGACCGCCTTCCTAATGCGCTCCGTCGCCTTGGCGATGTCCGGGAGCCTTTGCGGGTCTTCCAACCCCCCCAAGTCAGGGCGCAGGAAGCCTTGCGCCATTTCGGCGCCCGTCACCCCCCTCGCCAGCAGCACCCCCGCCACCAACCCGCTAACGCCCAATGCCCTGACGATTTCGCTTACCTTGCCGTCATCCGGCCTATCCCTCAGCCTATATACCATGGCCCCTTCTTCCGCGCCTTATTCCCCGCATCCCATCGCGCCGCCCATGCCCCGCGCCGACGGGCCCGTCCCACGCCCGCGTCAGTCGCCGAAGAACGGCCTCAGGAACGCGATGGCGGCTTCTGCGTCCTTGGCAAAGTCCGCCGTCTGCGCCTCCACGCTCATCCTGCCGGCATAGCCTATGGCCTTGAGCGCGTCCCGGAAGCGCCCGTAGTCGTCCTCTCCCGACGCCTTTGGGTATGCGCGGCCCGCGGCATTCGATATATGCACGTGCCTTAGCCTGTCGCCCGCTTCCAAGACCCCGCCATACCCTTCATCCATCTCCCGTATGTGGAAGAAGTCGGCTAAAACCCGGACGTTGGGATGGTCGGCCGCCTCCATGATCCCCAATGACTCGGAGACGGAGTTCGCGATGTTCGACTCCCTGGCGTTGAGCGGCTCTATCACGGCCACTATCCCATGCGCGGCCGCCGCCTCGCCCACGATGCGCAGGGACTCGGCGAACTGCCTCTCAGCCTCGGCCCTAGGGAACCCATCCGGGATCTGCCTGGACCTGCCGCTCCCGACGACGGCTATCTCAGCCCCCAACCCCGCCGCCCTGGCCAAGGCGGCCTTCGCGTATCCGGCCACCATTCCAGGCTCATACTCCGGGCCCGTCAGCTTGATCCCATGGGGGAAGAACAGGTTGAACGCCTCCGCCTTTATGCCGGATCCCAGCACGGCGGCCTTGAGATCGGCGTAGCCGCCCTCCGGCAGGCTGGCTACATAGGCCAGCCCCAACTCTATGTAGTCAAACCCGATCCCGGCCAAGAGGCCCGCATTCTCCGCCGAGGCGCACACGCCGAACCGTATCCCCATCTTTAATAAACCCCCTTTGCCATGTCCATGCCCACGCCGGACGAAGCCTGGCGCGCGGTCAGCCTTCTACCTGGGCGCTTTAATGAAGTCCAGGAAGTTCCCGCCCAGCATGCCCCTGACCTCGCGCCTGAGCGTCCCCTCGTCCAAGCCGTAGCCTTCCCCCAGGAGCGACGCGTACCTTTCGCGCATGACCTCGTATATGATCCGCCTGCTGTGCGACCACTTGCTGATGAGCTGCTCCGTCACCCTGCAGTCGGAGTGCTGCGCCACGAACGAGAAGCCCAGCATCTCCGCGCGCATGGAGGTGATCGACTTTATGAGCGACGGGTTGTTCACGAACCACCAGCAGCCGAAGAGGAGCAGGTTGTTGAACTTCCTCGCCAGGACCGCCGACTCGTGCTGATTCTCCAATGAGAGGGCGGTCAGCATGAACCTGTTCGACGGGAACTCCGCGCATAGCCTTGCCACTCCCTCGAGGTCAGCCCTCCCCACGCCGTCGCCGGCCATGCCCAATAGCGGGTTCACCTGCCTCCTCACCCCGACCATCATGGCGAAGGGCATGCCGAGGCGCCCACAGGCCGGCATGACGCAGCGCCTGATCAGGCTCGCCCTGAGGGACCCGTCCGTGACGGTGAATTCGGGCGGTAGGGAGGCCGCGCAATAGACGGCGCCCATCCTCCCCATCCAATCCGTCAAGAACCGCGTGACCTCGCCGCATGAGCCTTCGTCCAGCGAGGACCCCGATATGGGGGCGACCTTATAGCCCCATTCGGCCAATCTCCTCAGGTAGGCGGCCGGCTCGTTGAGCAGCCGGTCCAGCCTGAGGGCCGCCATGAACCTCGGGTCCGCCGCGCCGCCGCCCTCCCAGACCGCCCTTTCCGCATCGTCGAAAGGGTCGTTCGTCATGACGACGCGCTCCACCCCGGCGACCTCCAGGATCCTATCCAAGTATCCGCGGGTTTCCAGTTCGCGGAAACGCTCCCTATAATACGCAAGGTCCTTCCGACCCACTTCCAGGCCCAACGCCTTGAATATGGATATAAGCGAGGAGCTGGCCTCGCTTACGGGGCTGCCGCCCACGAAGAGGGCCTCCCAGACGAACTCCGCCTGCCGCCCCTTGCCCATCGCCCCGAACTCGCCGTAGCCGACCCTGGACCTGACGGTCGCCTCCGCGACCAGGTAATGGTACGTCAGGAGCTCGTCTATGCCGTATAGCGCCATTTCCCCGAAGCAGGGCGCGAACAGGTGGGTGTGCATGTCGATTGCGCGGGTCTCCGCGAAAGCCGCGTCTAGGGCGGCCTTGAGTCCCTCCCCATCGACGATCAGGCTCTTGCCCGCCCAACCGCCCTGCCCGCCCGTCGCCGCCTTCGCGGCCCCCGCTAGGGCCGGGCCCCCATCTCCTGCTTTTAGTCCTTTCGCCGCATCCTCAGCCATCCCCAGCCTCATCCCCTCTCCCATAGGCCCAAGGCCGGATTGGCTATGTGGTACAAAAGCCCCCCAGGCATCCCCGGGGCCGTGTTTAGGCCCTCGGACAGGCCTTCCAAGCCCAGGAGCCCGCACGCCTCCCCGTAGTCCATGTGCCCGTAGCCGACCCCCTCGACCTCTCCCTTGGTCAGGTGCCTCGTGCAGTAGACCACGCTGAACCGGCCGTCCGTGGACCCGTGTATGAGGTGCGCCGCGGCGGAAAGGTTCTCGCCCAAGTCCCTTTCCGCCTTGCATAGGCTCAGGACCGCATCCCTGCCCGCGTAGCCGTACTTCCTTATCAACCCGTCTATGACCGGGTCCTCGCCGAACCTGCGGACGCCCCCGGCCAGGACGTACAGGACGCCCCCGTCAGGGATGGCCTTCCTGGCCCTATAGATGGCCTTGTTCCCCAGCCACATGCTCTTGAACTCCCCAGGGTCGAGGTAGGCCGAGAACGCCATGGGCGGGTCGGCGACCTTGAACACGTTCACCCTCGAGCTGAGCTCGGCGGCCCTCTCGAAGACGTCGCGCCGGTCGCCGCAGTAGACGCCCCTGAGCGAGGGCGGGCCCCCCCGGCTCGAGACCACCGTATGCACATACCTGAGCGGCACGCCTCCCAAGAAGCCTTCCGCCGCGTAGTCCAGCACCCTCCTGACGGGGTTGTCCGCCAAGCCCACGATACCCTCGAGGCCTATCGCGGCCCCGAGCATATGCGTCGCGTTTATCATCCCGCTGCCGCCGCAGCCGACGAAGACGTTCTTCGAATGGTTGGCCATGCCGGCCACCTCATGCGGCACCACCTGGCCTATCGAGACGATCAGCCCATAGTCGCCCCCCACTATCCTCCCATTGACCTCGACGGGTATCGGCGAGTCCATGCGCCCGCCCGAAAGCTCGGCCACGAGGCTTGCGGGGACCTCCCCCAACCTCACCACGCCCTCGCGCCAGTCATGGGCGATCACGTCGGCGTATGGGACGGCGCCTCCGAAGAAGGACTCGCAGTCCGCCTCCGTCATGGCCTCATGCGTGCCCAAGGCCGGCATGACGTGCACGCGGCGGCCCTCGCCGCGGAGGCGCCCATAGATCATGGCGCATATGAGGCCCCCGAACGAGTGGCCCCTGGTATGGTCAGGCGGCAGCAGGAGCACCCCCCGCCCGGCGCCTGACCCATCCGGGTCCATCGGGCCCAGCGCCCCCATGATGAAGCGCCTGAGCTCCCCTTCACCTATCCCCGACTCGCTCTCGAGCCATAAGGTATCGATACGAACGCGCCCCGCTTCCGCCGTGCGGGCGGCCGTCGCCGACTGTCCGCACGCATGATTTTTAGGATCCCGCGCCTTCCTGCCTCGGCCATTCGTGGTGGAACGGCCCGCCCCCCAAATCGTCGCGCCTCTCGAACGTATGCGCCCCGAAATAGTCGCGTTGGGCCTGTATGAGGTTGGCCGGCGACTCCGCGCCCCTGTATGAGTCATAATACGTAAGCGACGCGGAGAGCGCGGGCACGGGTACTCCGTTCTGCGCCGCCTTCACGACCACCTTGCGCAGGTCCTTCTGGTATCGGCTTAGGATATCCGAGAAGTATGGGTCGAGCATCAGGTTCACTAGCCCCGGATCCTGGCCGTATGCGTCCCTGATCTTTTGCAACAGCTTCGCGCGTATGATGCAGCCGCCCCTGAAGACCGCGGCCACCCCGCCCAGGTCCAGCCCCCATCGGTACCGCTCGGAGGCCGCCGCCATGAGCGAGAACCCTTGGCTGTATGATATGACCTTGCCCGCATACAGGGCCCTGCGCACCGATTCCATGAAGCCGTAGTACCGACCCGCGTACTCCTTCGCCCCGGCCGATGCGGGAGCCGCTGGCGCGTCGGCCGCATCGGGCCCCTTGAGCAGCCTCGACGCTCGCATACGCTCGCCCTTCATGGCCGACATGCTCCTCGACGCCACGGCGGCGGCGATCGTCTGCGCGGGGACCCCCAACTCCAGGGCCTCCTGCGCGGCCCAGGCCCCAGTCCCTTTCTGGCCCGCCTCGTCGAGGATCACGTCCACCATGGGCTTGCCGGTCGGTGCGTCCACAGCCCCGAATATGTCGCGGGTTATCCCTATCAGGTAGCTCTCCAGCTCCCCTTTGTTCCATTCCCCGAAGACGCCCTGCAGCCTGTCCGCGCCTAAGCCGGCGATGGACTTCAGCAGCCAGTAGGCCTCCCCGATGAGCTGCATGTCGCCGTACTCTATCCCATTGTGGACCATCTTCACGAAATGGCCGGCGCCGCCGTCGCCCATGTACGCGCAGCAGGGCTCGCCGCCCGCCTTAGCCGATATGGCCGTCAGGATGGGCTCCACCATCCCGTATGCGTCCAGGCTCCCGCCCGGCATGATGGCCGGCCCCAGCAAGGCTCCCTCCTCGCCGCCGGAGACCCCGGTACCTAAATATTTCAACCCGGCCGCCGACAGCTCCCCGATGCGCCTGACCGTGTCCTGGTACCTCGAGTTCCCGGCGTCCACTATGAGGTCGCCCTCATCCAGCAGCGGCCTGAGCCTGGCTATGGCCTCGTCGACCGCCGCCCCCGCCTTCACCATCAGGATCACCTTCCTGGGCTTGGGCAGCATCCCGACGAAATCCCCCATGGAGTAGGCGAACCTCACCGCGCCTTTGGCCGGGCCATGCTCCGCCTCCATTCGCCTCGTCCTTTCGGGGTCCCTGTTGCAGACGGCCACCCCGAAGCCTTTCGAGGCGATGTTGAGCGCGAGGTTCTTGCCCATCACGGCCAAACCCATCAACCCCACGTCGACCCTAACGCCCCCGTCGCCCATCATAGCCTCCGCATCCTATGCCGCGGCGCTCCCACGCCCGCACTATGACTCGCCCTGGCCCCGAACCGGGGCCGAAACCCTCATACCCCCGAGAAGGCCGTGAACCCCCCGTCCACCGGGACGACCGCCCCGGTGACGAACCGCGACGCCTCGGAGGCCAGCCATATCAGCGCCCCCCCCAGCTCCTCCGGCTCCCCGAAACGGCCCATCGGCGTGGACGACAGGATGGAGCGGCCCCTTGCGGTAAGCTCGCCGGTACCCTCCTCGGTCAGCAGGAACCGGTTCTGCTCCGTGAGGAAGAAGCCCGGGCATATGGCGTTGACCCTGACCCTGTCCCCAAACCTTTTGGCCAGGTCCACCGCGAGCCACTGCGTGAAGTTCGAGACCGCGGCCTTGGCCGCGCTGTACCCCGGTATCCTGGTGAGCGGCCTGCAAGCGTTCACCGACGTCACGTTTATGATGGACCCGCGCCCCCCGCCGGCGGTCAGCAGCGGCAAGAAAGCCTGGCATGGCAGGATGGCGCCGGCGAACAGGTTCAACTCGACGACCTTGCCCAACTCGGCGACGTCCAAGTCCTCGAACGCCGCCTTTTCGCCCGTGGTGGCGCCCGGCGCGTTGCCCCCGACGGCGTTCACCAGGATGTCCAGCCTAGGGAACGCGTCCCTCACCCTGTCCGCCGCCTCCCCCAGGCTTTGCCTCGAGCCGGCGTCCACCTGCCCGAACCTGGCCCCGCGGCCGCCTTTCCCCACCTTGTCCGCCTCCCCAGCCGCCCTCTCGGCGTTCGGGAGGCTCCTGCTGAACACGTAGACCTCCGCCCCGGCCTGGGCGAGCGCCTTGGTCATGGACCCTCCCAGCACCCCGGCCCCACCGACTATCACCGCGTTCTTCCCCGTCAAGTCGAACACCCCGATCACCCCTTCGCGTTAACCGCCCCATACAGCCTCATCGCCTCGGTGTAAGCCTCCCCGTAAGCGGCCCGGTTCCCGGGGATCGGCTCGATTTTTTTCTTCGCCCTCATCGCCG
>WRCU01000041.1 GCA_009783805.1 Oscillospiraceae bacterium | reverse complement strand
TCCCTGCGGCCCCATCGGCGTCGGCCCGCCGCCGTACCCCTGCGGCTGCATGCCCGGCTGGCCCGCGTACCTTCGTGGCCCCATCGGCGCCGGCCCGCCGCCGTACCCCTGCGGCTGCATGCCCGGCTGGCCCGCGTACCTTCGTGGTCCCATCGGCGCCGGCCCGCCGCCGTACCCCTGCGGCTGCATGCCCGGCTGACCCGGATATTCTTGCGGCCCCATCGGCGTCGGCCCGCCGCCGTACCCCTGCGGCTGCATGCCCGGCTGACCCGGATATCCCTGCGGCCGAGGTGGGTAGTATGCCCCGCCGCCGCCCGGCGGATAGGCCCCCCAAGGCGCCATGGGCCGCTGCATGGGATAGCCGCCGTACCAACCGCCGCCCATGAGCATCCGCCTGTTCCTGCGGCCCGCGGAGGTGGCGCATAGGATGATCCCCATTATCAACAGGACGCCGCCCACTATCATCAGGAGCAGCCCCACGTTGGAGGCGGTGCGGGCGGCGCTTATCTCGCCCATGCCGGCCCTCCATAGCCATCCTATGTCGTCCAGCGCCGACCTCGCGGCGAAGAACATGACCGTCCCCGCTATCCCGGACAGCGAGCCGAACACGATGAGCACTACCCCCATCCGGACCTCCCATGCGCGGCGCGTCGATCACGCCATGATAATGTTTCCCGGTTGACGGCCTACCAGACCATTAAATTATTAATGATACCCGAAGAGGCGCCCAAAGTACATGGCCGCCCATCCCCGCGGCCCATCTGCGCCCCGTCGGGCGCCGACCTCGCGACGGTCGGACGCGCGTTCCCCGGCAAGCCCGACCGCCACCCAAACTTTACTCGACCCCTTTCAGGGACTCCACCATGTCTATGGATGTGAGCCTCCCATAGGTGGCGGCGCTCACGAAGACCGTGAAGGCCATCGAGACTGCGATCGCCGTCAGGTAGCTGCCCAGGCTGACGTAATGCGGGAACTTCAGGATGTCGATCTCCACGGACGTGAGTACGAAGCCCACCAGCAGGATGCCCGCCGCGATTCCGACGGCGATCCCCATGAGCGTCACCGCCATGCTCTCCCTATAGGTGTATAGGGCCGTCTCCGCGTCCTGGAACCCCAGCACCTTGATCGTGGCCAGCTCCCGCCTCCGCTCGGTTATGTTGATCAGCGTCAGGTTGAAAAGTACGACGAAGGCCAGGGCGCAGGCCAGAACGATCAGCACCACCGTGACTACGCCCATGGCGTCGGTCGAGTCGGCCATGACCCTCCTCTGGTCGGTCATCGCCGACAACGCGAGCACGCTCCCCTCGCGCATCAGCGCCTCGGCGTCGTACGCGCCGTTGATGAAAAGGCAGTTCGGAACGGGCTCTGCGCCGAAGAGCGCGGCGTACGCCCCGGGCCCGAGGAACGCGTAGTGGAACAGGTAGTTCTCCGCCACGCCGGCCACGGCCACCTCAACCTCTGCGCCGCCGCCGAGGCGCAGGGTCACGACGTCGCCCTCGCCCACGCCCAGGGTCCTCGCCATCTTCTCCGTGAGCAGCGCCCCCTCGGGCGGGTCGGCGTAGGCCCCACCCGTATGGGGCGAAAAAAGCCGCACGAACCCGCCGAGGCGCCCGTAGTCCTCGGGGGTTATGAGCGAGGCTGAGAACCTTTGCCCACCCACCTCCACCTCCACCGCCTCCTCGCGCGCGTAGAGCGCCTCGCCGTGCGTCAGGGCCCCGAGCGACGCCCGCACGGCCCCGTCCGCGGCACCCGACAGGTAGGCCTTCGCGTCGTAGACCTCCACCTCGCCGAACTGGCGCATGGAGACGACGGCCAGGCTGTCCCTGAGGCCGAACCCCGTAAGGAGCAGCGCCGCGCATCCGGCCACGCCCGTCAGCGTCATGAAGAAACGGCGCTTGAAGCGGAATATGTTCCTGGCCGTAATCTTCCCTATGAACCCGACCCTCCGCCACACGGGCGGCAGCATCTCCAGCCAAACCTTCCTGCCGGCCTTGGGGGCCTTGGGCCTGATCAAGTCCGCCGGCTCGCTGCGGGTCACGTTCAGGCAGGCGGCCAGCGTGGCCCCCACCACCACCGATACGGACGCGGCCATCGCCGCCGCGGCTATGCCCACCGGGACCGGGGTCTCTATGGGGGGCATGGAGTAGAGGTGGCCGTAGGCGTCCGCGATTATCGACGGGAACAGGCCGCTTCCCAAAAAAACGCCCGCCGCCCCGCCCAAGGCGGCCGAGGCCGCCGCGTACGAGGCGTACATGAGGGCCACGGACGAGGACCCGTACCCGAGTGCCTTGAACACGCCTATCCTCGTCCTATGCTCCTCGACCATGCGCGTCATGGTGGTGAGCGAAACCAGCAGGGAGACCAGGAAGAAGACGAGGGGGAACACGTACCCCACCTTCTGAAGCCGGAACGTGTCCTGGCGGTATGATCGGAATGAGACGCCGTCCTCCCGCGTCTGGTACGACCATGCGGGCCCAGACGCCGACGACGGCCCCATCCCCGGGTCTTCCGAACCCGCCCCGGCCGGGGCCTCCCCGGCGGCCGCGGCCCGCGCGTCGCCCGCCTCAGCCAGGGCCGCCACCCACCGCCGCGCGGCCGCGTCGTATTCGTCCGAGACGTTGTAGATGCCCAACGACTCCTCCATGGACACGTACACGTCCGTATAGGCGCCCAGGGCGTAGCCGTCGGGATGCAGGTAGGCGTAGTACCTTAAGGTCCCTGAGCCCAGGGCGGTCCTGCCCCTCTCCATCGTTATGTACAGGGGCGAGGAGACGACGCCGGTCACGGTGAGGTCCATGCACTCGAAGGCCTGGCCGTAGCCGGCCGACCCGTCCGGGGCTATGGACAGCGTCCCTCCCAGCGCGTACCCGCCCTCGCGCATCAGCCTGCGCTCCACCGCGCATTCGCCCGGGCCCTCCGGCAGCCTGCCCTCCAGCAGCTCCAGGGCGTTCAAGCCCGTGGGGAGCGAGTACGTGCGCATCGGCTGACGCTGCCCCCTCACCTCGATGTAGGCGTCGACTATGTACGACGGCATCACCGCCGCCACGCCGGGGACGGCCGCCAGCGCCGCCACGTCCCCCTCCCCGAACCCGGCGGCGGACCTTACCTGGACGTCGTACAGGCCCCTGCCCTTGTACGTCCTGTCGGCCACGTCGCGCATGTCGATGGAGGCCGCCTGTATGCCGACGACCGACATCGTCCCGAGCATGGCGATGACGGCGAGCGAGGCGAACCTGGCCTTGGCGTCCGTCACCAGCCTTACGGCGGACTTGGCGTACGGCCTCACGCCCCGACCCCCTTTCCGCGGCCGGAGCGCCCTACCATTCGATCTCCGATATGGGGACGGGGCTGGCGTTGTCGGCGACCGCCTCGACCCTGCCGTTCTTGATCCTGACCACCCTGTCCGCCATGGGCGTTATGGCCGTGTTGTGGGTGATGAGCACGACGGTGACCCCCCGCATCTCGCACGACTCGCGCAGCAGCCTGAGGATCCCCTTGCCCGTCACGTAGTCGAGCGCCCCGGTGGGCTCGTCGCACAGCAGCAGCTTCGGCGCCTTCGCCAGGGCCCTCGCGATGGCGACCCTCTGCTGCTCGCCGCCCGAAAGTTGGGAGGGGAAGTGCCCCACCCTGCCGCCGAGGCCCACGTCCCTCAGCGCGTCGGCCGGCGGGAGCGAGTCCTTCTTTATGTGGGAGGCCAGCTCCACGTTCTCGAGCGCGGTGAGGTTCTGGATGAGGTTGTAGAACTGGAACACGAACCCGACCTCGTTGCGCCTGTACAGGCACCTATCCCGCTTCCCCAGCCTGGCTATGTCCCTCCCGTCCACGTAGACCGAGCCGGCCGTGGCCGCGTCCATCCCCCCGAGCAAGTTCAGGACCGTCGTCTTGCCCGCCCCGGAAGGGCCCACTATCACGTTGAAGGCCCCCTCCTCCAGGCCGAAGGTTATGCCGTCCAACGCCCTGACCGCGACGGCCCCGCTGCCGTACTCGCGCGTCACGCCGTCGAAGCGTATGTACCCCCCGTCGCCGGCCCGGCCCCCAGCCTCGCCCCCGCCCATACCGTGATCCCGCCTTTCCCGCCTTCCCTGGCCATGCCCGCCTCGTTAGGGGCGCGTCCCCACGCCCTCAGGCGCCGCCCTTCCTGCGCCCCGCCGCGCCCGCCAGCCTGCTGTTGTGCAGCGCCACCCCCGCGATGATCAGGGTCAGGCCTATGACCGAGTAAGCCCCGATCTCCTCCTTGAGTATCACGCTCATCAGGGTAAGGGATATGAAGGGCCCTATATAGGCGATGTTGGCCACCTTGGCCGTGTCGTCCAGCTTAAGGGCCAACGCCCATAGGTTGTCCGCCATGCCGTAGCTCAGGACCCCCACGACGGTCAATCCCAGCAGCTGGACCCATCCCACCGCGGGCATCCGGAACCCGAGCGTGGCCAGGCACGCCAGGAAGCTCGTCAGGTAGCACACGAAGACCGCCGACGTGCGCTCGTAGTCCGCCTTCTTCATGAGGACGCTGTACAGCCCGTAGCTTACCGCGGCCCCGAACGCCATCGCGATCCCGGCCGCGTCGCCGGGCCTCACGGAGGTCAGCGACCCTTTCGTCACCACGACCGCCACCCCAAGGAAGGATAGGCATATGGCGGCGACCTTGACGGGCCCTATCCTGTCGCGCAGTATGGCCGCCGCGAACACGCACGTCATGACGGGCCATAGGTAGTTGATGATGTACGCGTCTTGGATGGCTATCCGCCTGACGGCCCCGTAGAAGAGCATGTTGTACGCGAACATCCCGGTCAGCCCGAGCAAGGGCAGCATGGCCCAATCCCTGGGCCTATAGCGCGCGAGCGCGGGGAGCCCGCCCGTGGCGGCCATCTTCGCCAGCATCGTCAATGACGCGAACAGCGAGACCCATGACAGGACCTGCTCAGGCGTGAGGTCGGCCAGCAGCAGCTTCACCACCGGCACCATCAGGGCCCAGAAGGCGATCGTCAGGCCCGCGTACAAAGCGGCCTTCCCGGCGTTCGAGCGCACGGCCCTTACCGCGTCTGCGGGAACAGCACGACGTCCCGGAGGGTCGACTGGCCGAGCAGCAAGGCCAGCAGCCTGTCTATGCCCAGGCCCAGCCCCGATATGGGCGGCATCCCGTGCTCCATGGCCAATAGGAAGGACTCATCCGGCTCAAACGACTCATCGTCGCCCATGGCCTTGTTGGCTGCCTGCTCGGCGAAGGCCTCCCTTTGCGTCATGGGGTCCACCAGCTCCGAATACGCCTTCACCAGCTCCCAGCCGCAGGCGACGAGCTGGAACATGTCGATGGTCCTCGGGTCCTTGTCGCCGCGCCTGGCGAGGGGAAGCAGGCACGCGGGGTAGTTGGTTATCACGGTCGGCTGGATGACTCCGGGCCTGACGGCCTTCTTGTACAGCGCGTCGATGAGCGCGGGGACGGAGCCGGCCTTCGCCATGTCCTCCTCGGCGATGACCCCCCTCATGGCGATCCTCCTCCTCAGCTCGCCGCAGTCGCCGTAGAGCAGTATGTCGTCGCCTATCAGGCCGCTCAGCCTTTCGCAGTAGTCCATCTCGGCCCAATCCCCGCCGAAGTCGACCAGGTGGCCGTCCACCTCGATGGCCGAGGAGCCGCAGATGGCCGGCACCAGCTCGGACAGGAGCCCGCGCGTGAGGCGGAGGTTGTCCCTGTAGTCCCAATAGGCGGCGTACCACTCCAGCATGGTGAACTCCTGCAGGTGCGACGCGTCCAGCCCTTCGTTCCTGAAGCACTTCCCTATCTCGAATATCCTGTCGAACCCGCCGGCTATGGCCTGCTTCAGGTAGAGCTCCGGCGCTATCCGCAGGAAGAAGTCCTTGCCCATCGCATTATGCCGCGTGACGAAGGGCCTGGCGGCCGCCCCGGAAGCTATGTCCTGCAGTATCGGCGTCTCGACCTCCATGAATCCGTTCCTCCCGAGGAACCCCCTTATCAGCGAAAGGGCCCTCGACCTGGCCAGGAAGACGCGCCTGGCCCCCGGGTTTGAAACCAGATCCAAGTAACGCTGTCGGTACCTCAGGTCCGCGTCTTGCATCCCGTGGAACTTCTCCGGCAGTGGCCGCAGGCTCTTCGAGAGGAATTTGAGCTCCGTCACCCTGAGCGTCCTCTCCCCGGTCCGCGTAACGTACGCCGTCCCCGTCGCGCCCACGAAGTCGGCTATGTCGACCGTGTCCTTGACGGCCGCGTAGCCCTCCGCCCCGAGCTCGTTCACCGCGACGCTTATCTGGAAGGTGCCTTCGATGTCCTGGAGCTTCATGAACATGAACTTGCCGAAGTCGCGCTTGAATACGATCCTGCCGCATATGGAGGCGGACTCCCCCTCACCCAGCCCCGCGGCCTCCGAGAGCCTATGCGTCCGCTCGAACCTGTCCGCGTAGGGGACCGCGGTCCCCCGCATCGCGTTCAGCTTCTCGGTCCTGGCCTGCAGCTCCGTGCCGACCGAGGCCGCGGCCTCGCCATTGTTTTCCATGCTATACGCCCACCACGCTTTATGCGGGATTTTTGAGGCCTCAGCGCCGTCATGGCAAAGTTACCACAAGGGCGGCCGCCGGCGCAATCGCCGCCCGGCGGGGCGGCAGGCCCCGCGCCCGCGCGCGCGGGCCGTGCGCGGGCCGACGCCCTCCCCGCGCCGGGAACGATGCGCTATAATGGCCTGGAACGATTCGATCAGGCGAAGGAGGTCGGCATATGGTGAGGCCATGCATCCCGCAATCAGAGTTCATGGGCAGGTTCGGCAGGTTCCAGGACGAGATGAGGCTATGCGGCGTGGACACGTTGATGGTCATCGGCGACGAGTACAGGAAGGAGAACATCAGGTACGCATGCAACTACTGGCCCTTGTTTGAGCGCGGCATCGCCATATTCGACGAAGGCCATGACCCGATGCTCCTGGCCGCCCCGGAAGGCGAGCTGACGGCCCACGAGATGTCGGTCATCAAGGACATCCGCGTGACCAAGGAATGCGCGGCCGTGACGGTCCCGGAGGAGATCGACTACCCGCTGGCGCAGTACACCACGCTTAAAAAAGTGGCAGCCGAGCTCAGGACGAAGAGGCTGGGCCTGGTGGGGATCGACGTCATCCCGGTCGGGCTCCACAGGATAATCTCCGAAAGCTTCGGCGTGGAGATCGTCGACATGAACCCGTCGTTCCAGAGGCTTCGGCTGCGCAAGAGCGCGAATGAGATAGCGTGCCTGAAGGAGGCTGCCCGGCTCGCCGACCTGGCTTTCAAGGCGCTGAGGGAGGCCACGGAGCCTGGCGTGACGGAGCTGCACATCGCCGGGGTGGCTGAGGGCGAAGCCAGGAAGGCCGGCGCCGAGGCGATCATCTTCAGCGTGGTGGCCTCAGGCGCGAGGACGAACACGATAATCCCCCGCCCGACCTCGAAGGTCATAGAGGACGGCGACATGGTGATGGCCTCGCTGGCCGTCCAGTACGAAGGCTACGTGGCCACGGTGGAGATACCGTTCGCCGTGGGCGACGCCTCGGCGGCCACGGTCAAGGTCATAGACACGCTCATGAGGGCCGAGGCCGGCGCGCTGAGGCACCTGAGGGCCGGCGAGAGGATGAACGGCTTCGTGCTGGCCGTGAGGGACTACTTCCGCGAGAGGGGGCTGGGGAAGTACGACGTCTATCCCCCGCTGCACGGCTGCGGATGCTCGGAGGCGGAGTCGCCGTACCCCGACGACGCAACGGAGGCGGTCTTCGAGGCGGGCATGACCGTCAACACCGACATAAGCCTGTTCGGCATGGAGGGCGGCTCCAACAGGATAGAGGAAGGCTTCGTCATCACCGAGGGCGGCAGTGAGCCCATGTCCCCGATGGTCCGCGAATACTGCGCCGAATGGCTGGCCAGCCACTGACGGCCAAAAGGCCGCGAACGAAAGGCGGCGCGCCCGGGGACCCCGGGCGCACCGCTTTTTTTGGCCGGACGCCGCCGCCCGGCGTCATTTCATGTCGGCGGCCTATCTATAGGTCGGCGGCCTCACTTCCTGGCCGCCTTACCCATCCTCACCCAATCCTTATGCTCGGCGAACATCTCGTCCACCATGGCCTTTATCTCCGCCAGGCTCAGCACGGCGGATGATAGGGGGTCGAAGTAGCATGCCTGGTAGATGAGGTCCCTGTCACCCTTCAACGCGCCCTCGACCGCCATCTCCTCGCACTGGGCCGATATGCTGTTGAGCAGGGCCAGCTGCGGCGGCATCGCGCCCACCCTGATGGGCTGGATCCTCCCCTTCGAGGCGAGCACCGGCACCTCCACGCAGCAGCCGCGCGGCAGGTTGTCGATGAGCCCCATGTTCCTCACGTTCCCGTTGAAGGAGAACATCTCGTTGTCCCCGAAGACGGCGTTGAAGATGTGGGAGGCGAACTCCTCGCTCCTGTAGATGTGGACCTCGCCCTCTATGGATTCCTTGAACGCCGCCTCGCGCCGTGCGTCACGGCCTTCCTTGGTGCCCACCCCCCTTTGGCGGCCGGGGTTCCATCCGGTCCCGTTGGTGCAGTACTTCTCCATCAAGTCCTTCCGCTTGCGGTACCATGCCACGTACTCGGAGTTGTGTCCGCTGGACTCGGTCACGTAGTAGCCCAGGTGGTTGAACATGTCGTTGCGCACCTGCTCCTGGTCGAAGATGGCCGGGTCCTTCACCGCCTTGCGGAGCAGCGGGTACGCGTCCTTCCCTTTCCATTTATATTCCAGATAGAAGGCTTGGTGGTTTATCCCGGCGCAGACGTACGTCACGTCCTCCTTCTTGGCGCCTATCCACCCGGCCAGCATGCCCGCGGTGCCTTGGACGCTGTGGCAGAGGCCCGTGACCTTGATGTCGGAGACGCCCTGCATGGCCCTGCACAGCATGGCCATCGGGTTGGTGTAGTTGAGGAAGAGCGCGTCGGGGCACAGCCTCTCTATGTCCTTGACTATCTCGAGCATGGCGGGCAGCGTGCGCAGGAACCGGAATATCGCCGACGGGCCCCGCGTGTCGCCCACGTTGATGCTGACGCCGTACTTGAGCGGGATGCTCACGTCGGAAGCCGTC
>WRCU01000040.1 GCA_009783805.1 Oscillospiraceae bacterium | reverse complement strand
TATTCGCGGTTCTGGCACCGCTTCCTGCACGACATAGGGTTGGTCTCCGCCCCGGAACCGTATGCGAAGCGGACCTCGCACGGCATGATACTGGGCGAGAACAACGAGAAGATGTCCAAGTCCAGGGGCAACGTCATCCTGCCCGACGACGTGATCGCGGAGTACGGGGCGGACACGTTCAGGATGTACGAGATGTTCCTAGGGGCCTACGACCAGCCCATCCCCTGGTCCACGGCGGGCATCAAGGGTTGCAGGCGCTTCATCGAGCGCATATGGAAGGCCGCCTCGATGGTGGTCGGCGATGAGGGCAGGCAAAGGGAGGGCATGGTCCATAAGGCCATAAAGAAGATATCGCTGGATATGGAGAGGATGAAGTTCAACACCGCCATATCGGCCGCGATGACGGCCTTCAACGAGATATACGAGTCCGGGTACGTGACCCGGTCGGAGTTCGGGACCATGCTTAGGCTGATGAACCCGATAGCCCCGCACGTGACGGAGGAGCTCTGGGAGCGGCTCGGCTACGGCGGCAGGTTGTACGCCCAGGCCTGGCCCGAATGGGACGAGTCAAAGGTGCGCAGCGACGAGGTGGAGGTCGCGGTGCAGGTGAACGGCAGGCTCAAGTGCACGGTGACCGTGCCGGCGGGCTCGGGCGAGGATGAGGTTCGGGAGGCCGCCATGGGCGCCAGGGCCGTTATGGCGGCGCTGGACGGGAGGACGGTCGTGAGGGAGGTCTACGTGGAAGGGAAGATAATGAATTTCGTGGTCTCCGGAGGTTAGGATGGACGTCTTCTTCAGGTTCATGCAATCGCCGCTGCGCCTGCCGGAGGATGGCGTGGCCTTCTCCGTCGGCGGTTTCAGGATCTACTGGTACGCGCTCATAATCTCGGCGGGCATGCTGCTCTGCGTCTTCCTGGCGCTAAGGAGCTGCGAGAGGCACGGGATCACGAAAGAGACCGTGATGGACCTGGCCATGTACTGCTTCCCGTCCGCCATAATCGGGGCCAGGGCCTACTTCGTCATATTCAACCTCGATGACTTCAGGTCCGATTGGCTGAGCGTCTTCAACGTCAGGCTGGGCGGGCTGGCCATATATGGGGGGATAATAGGGGCCGCGCTGGCCGCCGTCATCTACGCGAAGGTCAAGAAGCTGGAGATGCTGAGGCTGTTCGACTTCGCCGCGCCGTACCTCCCCTTGGGACAGGCCATAGGCCGGTGGGGCAACTTCCTCAACCAGGAGGCCTTCGGCAGCAACACGGAGCTGCCGTGGGGTATGAAGAGCGACAGGACGGCCGCCTACCTCCAGAGGGTGATGGGGATGGGCGAATACCGGGACAAGCTCGGCGTCGACTCGATCGACCCCAACGGATACGTGCACCCCACGTTCCTGTACGAGTCGCTGCTGTGTTTGGCGGCGTTCTTCCTGCTCCTATGGCTGAGGGGCAGGATGGGCAAGAGCGGGAACGCGTTCTACCTGTACATGGTCATATACGGCGCGGGCCGCTTCGTGATAGAGGGGTTCAGGATGGACAGCCTCTTCATGGGGTCGATCAGGGTCTCGCAGGGGCTGGCGCTCATCTTCGTCATCGTGTTCGGGATCGCCCTGCTGCTCAACCGATCGCAGGGTCGCAAGAAATCGGCCCCTGAGGCCACGGGCGAAAGCGAGTACGGGGGCCTGCTCAGGAGGATAAGGGCGGAGGAGGGGCTTGCGCCGGACGGCGGCGAGGCCGCCGGTGGGGCCGCCGGTGAGGCCGGCGATGACGGTGGGTCGGAGCCCGGTGCGGATGAAGGGCCGGAGTCCGAGGCGGATGGCGTATCGGAGCCTGGGCCGGACGGAGATGCCGCCGATGGGGCCTGCGATGACGGCGGATCGAAATCCGGTGCGGGCGGCGGGGCCGCCGGTGAGCCGGACCTATCCGACTATATGGAAGACGAAGGGTCCGAACCGTCGGATTACATGGACGGCGGCGAAACCGCCGGTGAGGCCGGCGAAGACGGCGATTCGGAGCCCGGGGCGGACGGCCTAGGCCGATGACCTTCTTCAGCGGGGGCGGCAAGCCCAGCCCTCAGAGGCGGCCCGACAGGCCGGGCGACCCGGGCGGCCGGCCGAGGGGCCGGAGCCGCTTCGCAAACGCCAGCGACGGCGCTGACCCCAGCAGGGCGCCGGCCGTCCAAAGGATAGTCTCCATAGACTTCATGAGGCGGTACGACTACCTGCTGCTGGCGTTCCTGGCCGCGATCCTCGTCTTCGGGTTCATCGTGCTGCCCAGCGCCGTCGACTCCATGAGGGACGGGCAGGGCATTATCAGGAGGCAGGTGGCGGCCACCGCGATGGGCGCCGCGCTGTTCGTCACGCTGTCCCTCTTCGACTATAGGTTCTTCAGGCACATCGACTATGTCCTGCACGCGGCGGCGTGCCTGGCGCTCATATACGTGTTCCTCTTCGGGTTTGGGGGGGAGGGCCAGGGGTCGACCAGGTGGGTCAGCATCCTGGGGTTCTCTTTCCAACCGTCCGAGGTAGTCAAGATCACCTTCGTCCTGGTCTGCGCGAAGCTCCTCGACAGGCTGAAGGAACGCTTCAGCGCCAAGGACCTCTTCCTGCTCATAGGCAGCTCGGCCGTACCCATCGGGCTCATCGTGATACAGCCGGACTTCGGGATGGCCTTGATGCTGCTGTTCACCCTGGTCTGCATGCTCTACGTATACGGCTTCAAGTACCGGTACTTCATAGAGCTGGCGCTGGCGTCCATACCGATCGCCATATTCACGTGGTTCTTCCTGCTCAACGACAAGAGGAAGCAGAGGATCCTCGTCTTCATGAACCCCGGCCTGGACGTGAACGACGGGGGGTGGCACGTCGACAGCACGACCAGGGCAATAGGATCGGGCGGGGTCTCCGGCAAGGGCCTGTTCGGCGGGATCATGACCCAGAGGGGCGTCATACCCGTCAAGGAGTCCGACTCGATATTCGCGGTGATAGGCGAGGAGCTGGGATTCGTGGGCTGCATGGCGATCATCGCGCTGATCATGCTCCTGCTGGCCAGGTGCCTGTACGTGGCGATGAGGGCCCGCGACAGGTACGGATCCTACATCGTGTTCGGCCTGACCTCCGTGCTCGCGTTCCACTACGTGGAGAACATCGGCATGAACGTCGGCATGCTGCCGCTGACTGGGATACCGATGCCTTTTGTCAGCGCGGGGGGTAGTGCGATGATTTCCAACCTCATGCTTGCGGGCATCATCATGGGCGTCTCGCTGCGCCGCGAAAAGGAGGCCGCCGTGGAGGGCGGCTAGCGTCTGGGCGATCCTACCCGTATGAGGCGATGATTTATGCAGGCTTTATGCATATTTATGCATAAAGCCTTTTTCGTTGCGTTAGGCGCATATGAAAACATATGTTCCATACATGTCTTCAAAATAAAATATATTTTCATGCGTTCGGCAAGTTGTAAGTATGTATTTGCCTGTATATAATGGCGGCATTCGGTTTATGGTGTTCATTAATGGGAATTAGTGTTCATGAGTGGGATTTAAGCCCAGGGAGCCGCGATGTTCGAAGGTTGCTTCACCCATGTGGTCGACGGGAAGGGGAGGGTGAACATGCCCCAGCCTTTCAGGGACGGAGGCTGTGACCGCTTCAAGCTGACGGTGGGGGCCGAGGGCTGTTTATATGCCTACGACATGGGCGGTTGGGCCAGGATCTTGGAGGCCATAGGCTCGCTGCCCACCTCGGACGAGCACGCGAGGAACGCGCAGCGGCTGATCATAGGCCTGTCCGCGACCGTGGAGGCGGACACCCACGGCAGGGTGCTTATACCGCAGATGCACAGGGAGATGTCGGGGATCCAGAGGAACGTCGTCTTCATAGGGGCGGCCAACCGGATAGAGGTTTGGGCGCAGGAACGTTGGGAGGCCCAGTTCGGCTCCCCTGGCGCCGACTACAGGAAGGTGTATGAGGAGCTGCAGCGTTACGGGTGCTGACGTGGCCATGGGTCGGGACGGATACCATACTCCGGTCTTGCTGGATGAGTCGCTGGCCGGCTTGAAGGTGCGGTCCGGGGGGACGTACCTGGACGGGACCGCGGGCGGCGGGGGGCACAGCGCGGCCATATGCGCCATGCTGGGGCGTGGGGGGTGGCTGGTCTCCGTCGATAAGGACGAGTCGGCCGTGGCTCGGACGAAAGAGGTCAGGGACGGCCTAGGGCACCCTGCGAGGTGGGACGTCGTGAAGGGCGACTTCGCCGACATGCGCGCCATTTGCGGCGGGTTGGGCGTCGCGGGACTGGACGGCGTGCTCCTGGACCTGGGGGTGAGTTCGGAGCACCTCGACGATGGGGCGCGCGGGTTCAGCTACGGGGCGGACGCGCCGCTCGACATGAGGATGGACCGCGGCGGCGGCGTCACGGCCGCCGACGTGGTGAACGGATACGATGAAGGGAGACTCGCCTCCGTCATCAGGCGCTATGGGGAGGAGGCGTGGGCCGGGCGGATCGCGTCGTTCATATGCGCCCAAAGGGCCGTCAGGCCGATCGCAACGACGGGGGAGCTGGTCAGGGTCATCGACATGGCGGTGCCGGCGGCGGTCAGGCATAGGAAAGGGGTGCACCCGGCCAGGAGGACGTTCCAGGCGATACGGATGGAGGTGAACGGCGAGCTGGAAGCCTTGGGGAAGGGGCTGGAGGCGGCCGTTGACCTACTGCTCGAGGGGGGCAGGATATGCGTGGTCACGTTCCACTCGCTCGAGGACAGGGCCGTGAAGGATCGTTTCCGCAAGGGGGCCAACCCTTGCGTATGCCCGGCCGAGGCCCCGATCTGCGTCTGCGGGATTGAGCCGAGCCTCAAGGTCGTGAACGCGAGGCCCATAACCGCGTCAGAGCGGGAGCTGGCCGAAAACAGGAGGGCCAGGAGCGCGAAGCTGCGCGTCGCGGAGAGGCTGCCGCGGGGCGCCATCACTCATAAGGGCGGTTAGGCATATGGGGGCATACCAATCGGGGTCGGCCGCACTGCGGGTCGAGGACGGCGGATGGCCGAACGGCGCGGGACGCGCCTATGGGGATGCGCCGTCCGGGCGGCATGGAGGCCATGCCGCCGTCTGCGCGGACGTACCGGACGGCCCGGGCGACGGCCCCACATACTGGACGGACTACTACAGGGGGCTGATCGAGCGCAGGGACGCGGTCGGTCGGGGTGCGGCCGCCGTCGTCCGCCCGGACATGGGCGGCCCCGTGGGACGCGCCCATGAAGGCGCTCCGACTTGGCGGAATGGGGCCCTTGCCGCCGTCCAAGGCGGGATGGGGGGCGGTCCGGTCGACGGCGCCGACTATTGGACCGAGCTCCACAAGGACAAGATCGAGCGCAGGAATGCGATCAGCCACGGCGCGGCCGGTATCGGGCGCTCCGTCAGGGCCGGCGGCGCGGACGCCGTACCTGGCGCGGCGGAGGGCTCGGTCGGCCGGAGCAAGGGTGGCCGCACGGGGGCCGGGCCGGGCATGGGCGGGCCGGAGGCCAAGGCCGAATCGCCCGTGACCTTAGCCTTGGACGAAGGTGAGAGGGAGCGGATAATCAAGGGCATCCGCGAAGGCAGCGAATATTATAAGGAAAAGGCCATGAGGAAGGTCAGGCGGAAAGGCCGCGCCTTCCTGGTCCTCCTGCTCATCGTCGCTATAATGGGCTACACGCTTATCCTCATCATGGAAAACCAGCAGATGGACATATCCTACGAGATCAAACGAGGCGAGAGGGCCTTGGCCGAATTGGTGGAGGAGAACGGGTTCCTAAGCTCGGAGATAGAGCGGAGGAAGGACATATACGAGGCTAAGGCGCAGGCGGAAGGGCGGTTGGGCATGCAGAAGCCCGACAAGTCCCAGGTGAGGGTGATAAACGTGCCGCACAAGGACCAGACCGTCATCCTGGAAGTCGGCGAGGCGCGGTTGGGGATCATGGACGGCATAATCGGGTCCATACTATCCTTTATAAGCTGACGGGCGGCATGTAGGCGCCTGAGTGAGCGCGCCCGGGGCGCGGCGGGGGGAAGGCTTTTCGTGGGGGTCCATCCAAAGACGCGGAAAAGGGTTATGTCTCTGTTCATGGCGGCCGTGGTCGCCATGGGGTTCATCGCCATGAACTTCGCCAACCTGCAGATAGCGGAAGGGAAGCGCTATGAGCAGGAAATATTGAGGCAGATAACCAAGAGCAGGGACGTGCGCCCGGTCAGGGGCGACATCCTGGACAGGAACGGCAAGAGGCTGGCCTACAGCGTTTCGGTGAACGACATAGCCATCGATCCCAAGGCGCTTGGCGCCAGCCTGAAAAGCCTCGGCATATCCGGCTTCGACTTCGCGCTCGAATTCTCGATGATCACGGGAATAGGCTGGGAGCGCGTGTTCGACCGCCTTGACAGGGACGGCGAGTACGAGATGGTGGCGCGGCAGGTGGACCGGGAGCTGGGCGGCGACCTGAGGCGATGGGCCGATGAGGCGGGCATATACGGGATCATCATCGAGGACAGCCCAAAGAGGGTGTACCCATACGGGAACCTGGCGTCCCACGTGATAGGCTTCACCGGCGACGACGGCCGGGGGTTGGCCGGCATAGAGACCATAATGGAGGACAGGCTGAGGGGCACCGTAGGGAAGACGGTATACGGCGTGGACGGGAACACCCGTAAGCTGCCGTTCGCCGAGGAGGTCTACGTGGAGGCCGTCGACGGCTACGGGGTCGTCCTGACCATCGACGAAGCCATACAGACGTTCGCGGAGAACGCCTTGGATGACGCGATAAGGACCCACAGGCTGCTTAACGGGGCGGTCGCCATAGTGATGGACCCGAACAGCGGGGAGATCCTGGCGATGTCATCCAAGCCCGACTACGATTGCAACGACCCGAGGAGGATGCCGGACCTGCCTTACCTGGCGGCCGCAGGGTGGACGGGCAGGTCAAAGGAGGACGTGGAGTTCTTGGAGGCGAACGTCTGGAGGAACAAGGCCGTCTCCGCCACCTATGAGCCGGGGTCGACATTCAAGGCGATAACGGCCGCGATGGCCTTGGAGGAGAGGGTCGTGACGCCGGACACGCCCTTGGACGACTACCCCGTCGAGGTGGCGGACTACGTCATCAACTGCTGGAGGACCGAGCTGCATGGGCACGTCACGTTCAGGGAAAGCGTATACTACTCATGCAACCCCGCGTTCGTGACGGTCTCGCGCAGCCTGGGCATCAAGAGGTTCTATGAGTACATGCGCGCCTTCGGCTTCCTGGAAAGGACGGGGGTCGGCCTGCTCGGCGAGGAGAAGGGCGTCATCCACCAGAGCCCCCAGGAGATCGACATGGCCACGGCCTCGTTCGGCCAAAGCTTCACGATAACGCCGCTGCAGTTGATAACGGCCTATTGCACGCTCGCCAATGGGGGCCACCTGGTGAGGCCCACCATCATCAAGGAGCTCCTCGACTCCAAGGGGAACGTCGTGGAGCGGTATGAGGCCGAGGTGGTCCGCAATGTCATATCCGAGGAGACGTCCTCGGTGATCAGGGGTATCCTGGAGGGGGTCGTCTCGACGGGTACCGGCAGGAACTCGTACATACCCGGCTATAGGGTGGCCGGCAAGACAGGGACCTCTGAGACGGTGGAGAGCAGGCTGGAGGTCTCGGACAGGAAGATCGCATCATTCTCGTCGTTCGCTCCGGCCGACGACCCGGTCATATGCGTGTTGGTCATACTCGACCACCCCACCGGCCCGTTCGGGCATAACGGCGGGACCATCGCGGCCCCCGTCGCCAGGCAGATCATGGAGGAGACCCTGGAATATTTGGAAGTGGAGCGGCGCTATACGGACGAGGACCTGAAAAGGATGGTGGAGGAGAGTGCCATCCCTAACGTGAAGGGCATGAACGTCTCTGAGGCCTTGGGCACGCTGCGCGACTATGGGTTCAACTACAGGCTGGAAGGCGGCGGGGGGGACGACAGGGCGGTGTTCGGGCAGTGGCCGGCCGCTGGGACGACGCTTCCCAGGAACTCGATAGTCGTCGTGTACTCCTCCGAGGAGAGCTTGGCCGCGAACGGGAAGGCCGCGATGCCCAACGTCCTGGGCAAGACCATATACGAGGCCACGGAGGCGTTGAACGCCGTGGGGTTGAACGTCAAGGTGGAGGGGTTCTACGACTCGTACGTGGCGGCCGTGAGGCAGCAATACGAGCCGGGGGAGATGGTGGACAAGGGCTCGGTGGTGAAGGTGGAGTTCATAAGCTACGACACGGAATGAAGGCGCCGCGCCATATAGCGCGCGAGGCGCATGACGGGGGCGGTAGGGGACGATGAAGGCTAATGACGTGCTGTCCGTGATAGGGGCCCGCGTCGGCGACGGCCTGGGCATAGAGGGCGTCGCCTGCGATTCCAGGAAGGTGGGCGAGGGGTTCCTCTTCGCATGCATCAAAGGCGCGGCGGAAGACGGCCACGGCTACGCCGCGATGGCCGTGGAGTCGGGCGCGTCCGTGATCCTCGCGGAAGAGGGTTCGGAGGTGGGCCCAAGCCGCGATGGCCGACCGGCGGGCGGCTCGATCCATGCGGGAGGCAGGGAGGCCGCCGTCGTCTGGGTGCCGGACACGAAGAAAGCGCTGGCCGCCTGCTCCGCCGCCTTCTACGGCAACCCTTCGCGAAGGTTCAAGCTCATCGGCATCACGGGGACGAAGGGCAAGACCACCACCGCGTTCGTGATAAGGGAGATACTCGAGAGGGCGGGCGTGAGGACGGGCATGCTGGGAAGCATCCTGTACCATGACGGCGCCTCGGAGTACCGCCCGGCCATAAACACGCCGCAGTCATGCGACCTGCAGAGGTACTTCTCGCTCATGGCGGCCAACGGGGTGGGCGCGTGCGTCATGGAGGTCACGTCGCAGGGGCTGAGGCTGTCGCGGGCGGACTGCTCCGACTTCGACATAGGGATCTTCACCAACATCCACAGCGACCACATAGGGCCGAACGAGCATCCGGACTATGAGGACTACCTGGCTTCGAAGAAGAGGCTGTTCGGCATGTGCAGGACGGGCATCCTCAATATGGACAGCCCAGACTACGAGCGGATCGCAGGCGGGGCCTCATGCGAGGCCTATACCTACTCGGCCTTGGGCGAGGCGGACTTCCGGGTGCGCGACGTCTTCCTGCGCGGGTCGGGCGCCTCGTTCACCATGGAAT
>WRCU01000039.1 GCA_009783805.1 Oscillospiraceae bacterium | reverse complement strand
CGGTGAATGACTTCAACGGCAGGCGCTGACCCGCCCTCCCGCAAACCGTCCTCCTGAGCCGCCGGCGTTAATAGATTGCTTCGTCGTTTCACTCCTCGCAATGACGACTTTTATTGTCATTGCGAGGAGCGCCGGCGTTAATGGATTGCTTCGTCGTTTCACTCCTCGCAGTGACGACTTTTACCGTCATTGCGAGGAGCGCCGGCGACGCGGCAATCAATTGGAATTATCCTATGCCTAAAACCATCTCCGCCGCCCTGACCGTCTGGCTGATGAGCTGCATTATGGTCATGGGGCCCACCCCGCCGGGCACGGGCGTATAGGCGGACGACTTGGCCGCCGCGTTCTCGAGGTCGATGTCGCCCACGTTACCCTCGTTGTATCCCGCGTCCACGAGGACCGCGCCTTCCTTGACCCAGTCGGCCTTGATGAACCTGGGCCTCCCCAGCGCGCCGACGACTATGTCCGCCCTGCGCACCACGTCGGGCAGGCCCACCGTCCTCGAGTGGCATATGGTCACGGTCGCGTTCTCGTTGAGCAGCAGCATCGAGACCGGCTTCCCGAGTATCGGGCTCCTGCCGACGACCACGGCCTCCCGCCCCTCGATGGGTATCCCGTAATGCCTGAGTATGGAGACTATCGACAGCGAGGTGGCGCTCCTATGGCCTTCCATGCCCATGGCGGCCATCCCGAACGAGGACACGCAGACCCCGTCCACGTCCTTGGCCACCGAGATGGCGTTGAAGCAGGCCATTTCGTCCACGTGCCTGGGCAAAGGGTGCTGGAGCAGGATCCCGCTCACGCCCGGGTCGGCGTTGAGCCTTTCGACGGCCCCGATCACCTCCGCGGTGGTCGACCCCTCAGGCATGTCGATCCGGACGGGCTCAACGCCCACCCTCCTGCACGCGTTCCCCTTCATCCGCACGTACATGGCCGAGGCGGGGTTGTCGCCCACCATGACGGTGGCCAGGCCCGGCGCCCTCCCGCGGCGTTCCCTGATGCGCGCCGCCCGTTCCGCCAAGGGCGGCTCCATGCCCTTCGCGAGCGACTTTCCGTCCAAGATAATGGGGCCCATCCCCGACCTCCCCCGACATGCCGGGCTCATCAATGGCCGCGTCCGCCGCCGGCGCCCACCGCCACGGCCGGCCCCGCGGCGTTAAAAAGCAGCCGCCTGCCGCGCTTTTCATGGCCGGCAGGGCACTACCGTCAATCCTCGTCCTCGTCGTCGGACATAGTCTTCCTGGCGTCGTCTATGATCTTCTGCGCCACCATCGGGGGCGCCTCCTCATACCGCTCGAAGTAGCTGATGAAGCTGCCCCTGCCCTGCGTCATGGAGCGCAGGTCGGTCGCATACTTGAAGGTCTCCGCCAAAGGCAGCTCCGCCACCACCTGCTGCAGGCCGCCGTCCTGCGGGTTCATGCCCAGGATCCGGCCGCGCCGCTTGTTCAGGTCGCCGATGATCTCGCCCATGTTGTCGTCCGGTATGACCACCTCTATGTGCGCTATGGGCTCGAGCAGGACGGGGCCCGCCATCGCCAGCCCCTTCTTGTAGGCGAGGCTGGCCGCTATCTTGAAGGCCATCTCCGACGAGTCCACGTCGTGGTACGAGCCGTCGACCAGCGTGGCCTTCAGGTTCACCACCGGGTAGCCCGCCAGCACCCCTTTATTAATGCACTCATTCAGGCCCTTCTCCACCGCCGGGAAGTATTGGCGCGGCACGGAGCCCCCGAATACGGTTTCTTGGAACGTCAGCTCCTCGGCCTCGCCCCTCTCGAACTCGATCCAGACGTGCCCGTACTGGCCCCTGCCCCCAGACTGCTTCTTGTGCTTGCCCTCGACCTTGACTTTTTTCTTTATCGTCTCCCTATATGGGACCTTGGCGTCGATAAGGTTGACCGAGACCCCGAACTTGGACTTTATCTTGTTGATGGCCACGTCCAGGTGCTGCTCCCCGATCCCGTGTATGAGCGTCTGCTTCGTCTCCGGGTTTATGGTCGTCCTGAACGTGGGGTCCTCCTCGGCGACCCTCTGGAGGCTCGCATTGATCTTGTCCTCGTCCTCCTTCGTCCTCGGCTCCACGGCCATAGTCAGGTTCGCCTCGGGGAACTCTATCTTGGCCAGCGTCACCTGCGTCGCCTGAGAGCACAGCGTATCGTTCGTCGTCGTGTTCTGGAGCTTCGCGACGCCGCCGATGTCGCCCGCTATGAGCTTGTCGACGTTTATCTGCTTCTTGCCGCGCATCACGAAGAGCTGGGCGAGCTTCTCGGCCTTCTCCGTCGTCGGGTTGTAGACCAGCGTGTCGGCCTTCATCGTTCCGCTGAAGACCCGGAATATCGTTATCTTCCCCACGAACTGGTCGGCGACGGTCTTGAACACCAGCGCGCTCAGCGGCGCGTCCGGGTCGGCCTTCAAGGCCACGGCCTCGCCCGAGCCCACCTTCTCCGCCTTGACGTCGCCCATGCCGTCCGGCGAGGGCATGTAGTCGACGACCGCGTCCATCAGCTCCCTGACCGACAGGTTCGCGGCGCCGCACCCGCAGTAGACCGGGACGAGCGAGCCGTCGAGCAGCGCCTTGCGTATGCCGGACAGGGTCTCATCGTCCGTGAAAGGCTCCTCGCTGAAGAACTTGTCCATGAGCGCCTCGTCGGACCCGGCTATGACCTCCTTGAGCCCTTCGTGGGCCTCGTCCACCCTGGCCGCGACCTGCTCGGGCATCGGCGCGGCCTCCGCCTTGTCTTTATTAAACCTATATGCTTTTTTGGTCAGCACATCGGCGAACCCGACGTACCTCTCCCCTTCCACGATGGGTATCTGCATGGGCGTGACGCTGACCCCGAACCTCTGCCTCAGCCCGTCCAGGACGGCTCCGAAGTCCGCGTTCTCCTCGTCCATCTTGCTCACGTAGAACATCCTCGGGATGCCCATTTTCACGGCGTAGGACCAGGACTTCTCCGTGCCTACCGTGCCGCCGCCCTTGGCGGGCACCACGATGACGGCCGAGTCGGCGACGCGGACGCCTTGCATGACCTCCCCGACGAAGTCGAAGTAGCCCGGCGTGTCGATGAGGTTGACCTTGGCGTCCTTCCATTCGAACGGGGCCATCGCCACGTTGATGGATATCCTGCGCCGAACCTCCTCAGGGTCGAAGTCCGTCGTGGTGTTCCCCTCCGCCACCTTGCCCATCCTGTCGGAGGCCCCGGCGTTGAAGAGCATGGCCTCGGCCAGCGAGGTCTTCCCCGTGTCCCCGTGCCCGAGCAGGCAGACGTTGCGCAGGTTCTCCGTCACGTAGCTGTTCATTCGATGCATCACCTGACCCTCATCGTTTTGGCGCGGGCCGCTCGCCACGGCGGCCGGCGAAGATTGATTATACCAATATGGGCGGCCCCATGTAAAATAGCCTAGGAACGGCGTGGGCGATGGGGGTGCTTTGGGTTGTCGGTCATTAAGGCCCAGGGGGTGAAGGTGGCGTACGGGGCCACGGAGGTCCTCTCCGACGCGGGCTTTGAGCTGGGCGCGGGATGCAGGCTGGGCGTCGTGGGGCCGAACGGAGCGGGGAAGACGACGCTGCTCGAGGCCGTCAACGACGCGGCCACGGGGTCGGGGGCCTTCCGCTCGGGCCCGCTGGGGGCGGCCATAGGCGGCTCCTTCATATTCAAGAAGGGGCTTTCCGTAAGCTACCTCCGCCAGGGCGGCGGGTACGAGTCCGACATGACCGCGTTCGGGGCCGTCATGTCGGCGTTCGGCGACCTCACGGGCGCCGAGGCGAGGCTGCGCGACCTGGAGGCCATGATCGCCGGCGAGGGGGACGGGGAGGCCAAGGAGGCGCTGCTCGACGCCTACCAAAGGCTGCGCACGTTCTTCGAGGCCAAGGGCGGCTACGCGTACGAGTCGCTGTGCCGCTCCACGCTCTCCGGGCTGGGCCTGGGCCCCGCGGACTGGGACATGCCGGTTTCCCTGCTCAGCGGCGGCCAGAGGACGCGCGTGATGATAGGCAAGACGCTCCTGGAGGAGCCCGACCTCTTCCTGCTGGACGAGCCGACCAACCACCTCGACATGGAATCGGTGCGGTGGCTCGAAGGCTATCTGCCCAAGTACGGAAAGGCCATGGTCATCGTCTCGCACGACAGGTACTTCCTCGACTGCGTCGCCACCCATATATTGGAGATAGGCGGGGGCCGTTCCAAGCAATACAGGGGCAACTACTCGTCCTACGTGGCCCAGAAAGCCATGGCCGACCACGGGGCCAAGAAGGCGTACGACGCCCGTCGCAAGGAGGTCAGGCGCCTGGAGGGCATAATCGCCCAGCAAAGACGGTGGGGCCGCGAGAGGAACGTGAGGACGGCCGAGAGCAAGCGCAAGCAGATCGGCAGGCTAGGCGAGGCGGAGGAGCCGCGCGCCGCCGAAGCCGCCATCGGCTTCCGCGTGAACCCCGAGAGCCCGGGCGGCAGGGACGTCCTGACCGTGGAGGGCCTCTCGATGGGTTACCCGGGGAAGCCGCTCTTCTCCGGGCTCACGTTCGACGTCAGGCGCGGCGACCGGTTGATGGTCATCGGCCGGAACGGGTGCGGCAAGTCCACCCTGCTGAGGATCATGATCGGGGCCCTGCGGCCCGACGAAGGCCGCGCGCGCATAGGCGGGGGCGTCAGACTCTCATACTACGACCAGGAGCGCGTGGTCGGGGACGCCGAAGAGACGGTGCTTTCCAAGGTCACGGGCGCGTACCCGGACATGGGCCAGACGGAGGTCAGGGACAGGCTCGCGTCCTTCCTGTTCAAGGGCGACGACGTCCACAAGCGGGTGGGGTCGCTGAGCGGCGGCGAGAGGTGCAGGCTCACCTTGTTGCTGATCATGATGGAGGGCCCGAACCTGCTCATCCTGGACGAGCCCACCAACCACCTGGACATACCGTCCAGGGAGGCCCTCGAGGAAGGCCTGGCCTCCTTCGGCGGCACCGTCGTAGCCGTGTCGCACGACAGGTTCTTCGTGAGGAGGCTGGCCGATGCGATCGTCTCGTTCGAGGACGGCGGCGTCGCCTATTTTAAGGGAGGGTACGACGAGTACAGGGAGCATAGGGAGTCCATGGAGTCCGGCCTGGCGACCGACTTCGCCTCGGACGCCCGCCCCGCGCGCCTGAGGCAGGCCCCTTCCGCGCCTTCCGCCCAACCCGCCGCCGGCGCGTCGGGTGGGGGCCCCGACGGCGAATGGGCGGCCTCGAGGCGCGAAAGGGCCGAGCGGAGGCGCAATGAGCGCGTCCTGCGGGACTCGGAGGCGGAGATAGCGGCTTTGGAAGGCCGCATCGGGGCAATAGACGCGGAGATGGCCTCGGACGCCGTTAGCTCCGACTACGTCGCCTTGGGGCTCCTCATGGAGGAAAGGGAGGGCTGCGCGGCCAGGCTCGACGAGGCCCTGGCCGAATGGGAGGGGGCGTCCACCTACCTGGAGGGCGCCGAAAGCCGCTAAAGGGGCGGCCCGCAGACGGCGGGCGGCACCAATGCTGTCATACGTTGGACCCTACGAACCGAAGGGAGGAACGTCGCAATGGACATGCGCGACCTGGCACTGAGGATATACGCCGCCTCGCACCTGACGGGCGCCTTCACCCTGCGCTCCGGCAAGGTCTCGGGTGAGTACTTCGACAAGTACCGCTTCGAGTCGGACCCCGCGCTGCTCTCCGCCATAGCCAAGGCCATGGCGCCCCTCATACCGGCGGGGACGGAGGTTCTCGCGGGGCTGGAGATGGGCGGCATACCGGTGGTCACGGCCCTCTCGCTGGAGACCGGCCTGCCCGCCGCCTACGTGAGGAAGGCGGCGAAGGCCTACGGCACTTGCAAGCAAGCCGAGGGCCCGGACCTCTCCGGCAGGAAGGTTTGCGTCGTGGAGGACGTCGTCACCTCGGGAGGGGCCGTCATCGATTCGCTGGGAGGGCTGCGCGGGGCCGGCGCCGTCGTCGTCGGCGCGGTATGCGTGATCCTGAGGGACCCTGAGGCCGTCGGGGCCTTGAAGGCCCACGGCGTCAGGCTATGCCCCGCCCTCACGATGGGGTACATCAAGGGATGCCTGCCAACCGGGCTAGAACGACCATGACGGGAGGAGCTTGAGCGCCTCTATGTAGCCGCCGGGCACGTACATGCCCGAGAGGACCGGGTAGTAGACGGCGAACGCCAGCAGGACCAAGGCCAGGTAGACCGCCACGTGCCTCGGCCTGACGCCGGGGAACCTCTCCATCAGGCACTTGATCAGGTATACGATGCATATGGCCATGAACGGCACGAACGAGAAGAAGTGGTAGATGAACACCACCCTCGTCACGACCATCCAGGGCAGGTACTGAAACACCATGGCCGCGAACACGAAGGCCATGACCTTGTCCCTCTTCCTATAGGCCACGTAGACGGCCACGATGAAGGCCGCGAACCCCACCCACCAGACCAGGGGGTTCCCGAAGGCCACGATGGACGACCGCAGGTCCCCCACCCTCGGCCCGGAGTAGTACCATATGGGCCTGACCATGGCCGGCCACGTGTACCACATGGAACCGTAGCTGTGCGTAGCCGTCAGGTTGGCGTGGTAGCCGAACATGTACTTCTGGTTCTCGACCACGATCTCGGCGAGGCCCCTGGCCTCCCCCTCCACCATGGCGTACGGGATGTACGAGAGCGCGTAGATGACGGCCGGTATGACGATGAAGAATATGACGCTCATCCCCGAGGCCGCGAACACGTGCTTGGCGAGGAACCGCCTCAGCCACGGCGTCTCCGGGGCCTCCCTCCTCACCTCCCTGTAGTCCCTGGCGTTCAGGTACATGGTCAGGAAGTATATGAACACCAGCCCGCCGGCGCCGTACAGCACGATCCACTTCGACGCCGCGCCCAGGCCGAACGCGAGGCCGGAGAGCAGCAGCGGCGTGAGCGACCTGCGCAGCCCCAGGTCCTGCGGCCTACGGACGTAGTAGTCGAACATGAAGTAGTACATGAGGATGATGAAGAACACGGAGTAGCTGTCGATCGTCGCCAGCCTCGTCTGCGTGAAGTGCATGAAGTCGAAGGTGAATATGAAGCAGACACAGAAGGCCAGGAACGTGCCCTTGAAGAGCTTCTTTCCGAACAGGTACATTAGCGGCGTCATCATGATTCCGAACAGGGTCCCCATGATGCGCCAGCCGAACGGGTTCATGCCGAAGGCCGCGATGCCCGAGGCCATGATCACCTTCCCGAGGGGCGGGTGCGTGACTTCGTATATGGGCAGCCTGTTCAGGTGCTCGTACGCCGTCCTGGGGAAGTAGACCTCGTCGAAGTACGTGTGGTGCATGTAGGTCGGGTCGTAGACCAGCGTCCCCTGCTCATCTATGAGCCTCAGCGGGGTCCCGAACGCCGAATCGACGACGCGTATGTCGGTTATCACGATCGGCAGCGGCCTTTCCTTGTCCCCACCCCCGAAGAACCCTATCTCGTTGAGCGCCAGGCCCCTCTTGGGGGTCGTCACCTTGATCCTGTCCGTCGTGACCTCTAAGTCGATGATCCCCCACTTGAAAAAGCTCTTCTTGTCAATCTGGGCCAGATGCTCGTACCGACCGGTCTCCACGTCGCGGTATTCCAGCCTGTACGTGCCGTCACGCTCCGAGCCGCGCATGATGCCCACGTGGTAGAGGAACCTCGTCACCTCCGTGACCTCGCCGAAGTCGACGACGAAACTGTCGGTGACCGATGTGGACTTCCAAAAACTCGTCGGCGACGAGTGGCCGCCGAGGTTGAATAGGGCTATGAACGCGTACACGGCGGTCAACGCCAGCATGAGCGCGCAGTCGGTCCGGGTCATCCGGCTCCCGTCCGCGTCCCCGCGGCCGCGGCGCTTCGGTTTCGCCTCGATCCTTTCGGGTCGCGTGCCGGCTTCCGGGCCGCCGGACTCGGCCGCGGCCACGGACGCGTCGACGGACGCGGGCGCATGCGCGGCTTCGGGCGCGGCCGACCCGGCTACCTCGACTTCGGCCGGAGGCCCGATCCCGTCCCCATCCCCGGCTTCGGCCCCGTCTTCGGTTGACTTGACTGCCTCATCGTCTACCGATGTCCCATCCGCGAGCCTACGCGCCCGCGCCTCCATAGCCTCCTTGGGCCTGCCGTGCCCCTTCCTCGCCATCACGAACGCCAAGGTGAGGACCGCCAGGCTGGCGCAGATCCCGATCACCGACATCACCCTGTCCAAGGCGGTCGTGACCATTACCTCCTTGCCGTCCGCCACGAATATGTCTATCACGTCGGCCCCGTCGGGGACGGAGTCGACCTTGACCATCGACGCGTCGTCTATCCAGCACGTGCCGACGTTCACGCTCCCGTACCCGCCGAGCCCGATGGTTATGGTCGCGGACGTCTGCCCCTTGTCCGTCCTCCCGTAGACGGAGAGCGGCCGCCATTCGCCGTTGGTGCCCACGAAGCCCTTGGAACGCTGCAGGCCCCGCTCCGACGAGATGTTCACCCCGGCGCGTCCCTGCCCCACGCCCGAAAGGCGCACCCAGCAGGAAATGAGGTAGAAGGATTCCGGCTCGACGGCCACCGTCTGCATGACCCGCACGTCGTCGTCGTCCCAGACCTCTATGCGGACGCTCTGGGTTCCGGACATGTAGGTTTCGGCGTCGAGCGAGACCCTGGCCGCGCGGGGGTTGCCCTCATAGTCGCTTTCGTAGTCGTAGACCTTCCATGCGGAAAGGTCCGCGCCCTCGAAGCCGGGGTCGGCGAAAAGGTTCGCAGGTTCGGGCCCGGTCGGGCCTGCGCCCGCCGCCGAGGCATTGGCGATAAAGACGCAGGATAGCGCCACGGACAGCGCCGCGGCCCAAGCCAACCTTCCCAACGTTCCGATGCTTGTTCTCATATTCGCGCTTATTTTTCGCTCAGCCAATGCTCATCCTCACGGACGCGGGCATAGGGCGTCCGAAACCCTTCCGACGCCCGGCAAATCCCATTAATTATGTTTACGGTAGGCCCCGTTGTCAATCAAGGCCCTACCCAGGGCCAGGTCCACGCCCAAGGCGCCCTTCAGCTCCGAGTAGGCCGAGGCCTTGGCCTCGTCGGGCCCGCCGCACCTCAATGCCGTAATCATCAGGTTCTTAGGCGTATCCAGTGGGGAGACGTACTCCTCGATCGAGACGGAGTACCCGCACGCCTCCAATATGAGCCCCCGAATGCCGTCGGTGAGGACGTCGGCCATCCT
>WRCU01000038.1 GCA_009783805.1 Oscillospiraceae bacterium | reverse complement strand
CGCCGCAGGTACAGGATGGGGACCCAGACTATGACCGCGAAGATGAGCGCCGAGATGCCCAGCATCAGCATCGCGAAGTCGTTGCTCCTGGCCAGGACGTTGTCTATCGGCATCAGGACGCCTATGAGCCCGATGATCAGCCCTCCCTCATCGAATATGGGCGCGTAGGCCGCTATGCCCTTGCTGCCGTCCACGTTGAAGTTGTACGGCTCGGTCACGCGCGCCTCGCCGCTCTCATAGGCGGCGAACGCCGACTCACGGAACATGGTCCTGCGCACGTCGTCGTTCAGGGTGAAGGCCGTCCCCTCCACGTATATCCTCATGCTGACGACCATGGTCTCGCCGGTGGTCGAGTCGACCTTGCCGGCGGGGTCGACCCATCCCACCGGGTCGAACGTGCCGGCATAGAAGTATGAGAGGCCCTCGTCTTCCCTGACCTTCAGGAACTGGCGCTCCAGGTGCTCGTAGTGGGCGCTTTTTTCGCCGGTCTCCATGGCCTTCCTGAACTCCGCCGGGTCCACCGAAATCGAGGCCGACTTCGCTATCGCCATCGCCTTGTCGGAGCTGGCTTGAACGGAGTCCTCCCTATGGATGGCGAAGCTCATGACGGCTATCGTCACCGTGTTGACCATTATGATCAGCAATACGATCGCCGTGACCTTCGTGGCCAATGGTATGAGCCTTCCCTTACCGAATATCATCATAGGTCAGCCGGCCTCCCCGACGTTCGTCGCTATTTCAGGTAAGTCCTGAGCATTCCCAGGACGTCGTCGAAGTCCAGCGGCTTGCCGACATGGTCGTCCATCCCGGCCGCCAGGCACTCCTCTATGTCATCCCTGAAGACGTTCGCCGTCATCGCTATTATGGGCACTTCCTTGGCCCATGGGAAGCCCAGGGACCTGATCGCACGCGTCGCCTCATGTCCGTCCATCTCGGGCATCTGCACGTCCATGAACACCATGCCGTACCTGTCCGGGTCGGCCATGAACATATCCACCGCCCTCGCGCCGTTCTCCGCGCACTCCACCTTTACGCCTGTAGGGTCGAGGAGCGCAAGCACGATCTCGCGGTTGATCTCGACGTCCTCGGCCAGGAGCAGCGTGTGCCCCGTGAAGTCATCCCTCACGTCCGGCTTATCCTCGCGCTCCACCGCGTTCTCGAACCCGATGCACTCATTTATCATGTCGACGAGCATGGAAGGGAACAGAGGCTTGGCCAGGAACTTGTCCACGCCGGCCATGCGCGCGTCGTCCTCTATTATGTAGCGGTCCAGCGACGAGGTTATGATGACGAGCAGCCTGTCGGAGGTCTTCTCCCGTATGCGCTGGGCGAGCTCACCCCCGTTCATTCCCGGCAGGTTCCAGTCGATGAAGTATATGTCGTGGCCCATTTCCGTCTCCAGCCTCTTGGCCGCCTCCTCGCCGCTGGAGGCCACCGTGCAGGCCACGCCCCATACCTCCGAGAGCGCCGTGAAGAACTCGCGGACCACCGGGTCGTCGTCCACCACGAAGATGCGTATGTTCTTCCAGTTAACGCCTTCGGGCAGGAGCATGATCTTGTCGGGCGAGCCGCGCCTGAGCGTGGCCGTAAACGAGAACCGCGAGCCTTTCCCCGGCTCGGACTCCACCCAGATCTCGCCGCCCATCAGCTCCACTATCCGCTTGGATATGGCCAGCCCTAGGCCGGTGCCGCCGAACTTCCTGGAGGTCCCCGCCTCCGCCTGCTCGAACTTCCTGAACAGTCGGGCCTTCTGCTCGTCGGTGATCCCGATGCCCGAATCCTCGACGCTGACCATTATCTTGCAGGCGCCGTCGTACTCGGTCAGCAGCCTCGTCTCCAAGGTTATAGTCCCTTCCTCCGGCGTGAACTTCACGGCGTTGGACAGAAGGTTCGTGATCACCTGCGAGATCCGCTGGTCGTCACCGATCAGTATGCGCGGCATGTCCTTCCCGATGTTGATGTTGAAACGTTGCTGCCGCTCGTCCACCTTGAACCCGATGACGTCCGAGACCTTCTGGAGCATCTTCTCGAAGTCGAAGGGTATGGGCGAGAGGTCGAACTTGTCAGCCTCGATCTTCGAGATGTCCAGCACGTCGTTTATGACGCCCAACAGGTGCTTCGAGGCCCCGTCTATCTTCTCGAAGGCGTCCTTCGCCTTCTTGATGTCCTGCGCCTTCCTGCCTATCGCGGTCATGCCGATTATGGCGTTCATCGGCGTGCGGATCTCATGGCTCATCGTGCTGAGGAACGAGCTTTTCGCCTTGTTCGCCGCCTCGGCCTCGATGCGCTGCCTCTCCGAGTCCAGGATGATGTTCTTGGTCTCCGTTATGTCGGCGAGCGACCCGGCTATCCTGACGGCGTTCCCTTCTTGGTCCCTTATGGTCTCGCCCGCGGTCCTATAGTAGGCGTACTCGCCGCAGCTTTTTTTTAGCCGGTACTCGACGTCGTAGGGGGTCTTCCCGGACTTGTCCGCCAGGTGCCTCCTGAAGGCGTCCAAGGTCCTTTGCCTGTCCTCGTCATGCAGTATCCCGATCCAGCTGCCGATCACGCCGGGGAAGTCATCCTCACCCGCGTATCCCAGCATGCTCCTGTACTCGGCCGAGTAGTTGAACGGGTTCGTCGCCCTGAGCGGGTCGCCCTGCGGCAGATCCATGTCCCATAGGCCGATCCTAGACGCCTTGACCATCAGGCTGAGCTTCGCCAGCTGCAGCTCGTTCGTGTTGCGGGCGCGTATCAGCTCCGTCTCGCGCTCGCGCATCTCGGTCATGTCGTATATGTATGCGATGATGACCTGGCCTTCGCCGTAAGGGATCCTCCTGAACTCGACGTCCAGGTTGCGCAGCCTGCCGTCCATGATGATCTCTATCTTGAACTTGGTCAGGCCCGCCTTGGCGGCTGTGATCAGCCTATCGACCAGCATCGTCGGGGCGGCCGCGGCAAGCGTGAGGTTCGGCATGGACGGCAATGCCTTGCCTTCCCGCTTGGGATACATGGCCAGAAGCTCGTCCTTCGAGGCGATCCCCATGAAGCCCAGCGCCGCCGGGTTGCAATCGAGCAGGCGGAAGCTCCCGTCGAAGAGGACGTTCATCTGCGGGTTCGACTCGGTCATTCGCCTCAGTAAGTCACCCGAATCATGCGGGCTCTCCACCGTTAGCACCACCCTCGCTGCTCGCCGCATAGCGGCATAAGGGGCCCTAGGCTGGCCGTGCATGCGTGATGGCGGCATGACGGGCCATCGGCCACGGTTACCAATTATAGCCTATCGGCGCCGGTTCCCGCAATGCGGGCGGGCTCGGGCCCGTCGCATGCCATGCCCGGGAAGGCGCGGCCAAGGCGGGTCTCGGTGGGCGGGCCATGGCTGGGGGCCGCCCCGAGCATGCCTATATGCCGCGCAGGTAGCGGATCGCCTCCCCATAGCCCTCAAAGCCTTTGCCCACTATCACGGCGCGGCAGGCCTCCGAGGTGTATGAGACCCGCCGGTACGCCTCGCGGCCGTTTATGTCGGTCAGATGCACCTCGACGGCGGGGATGCCGACCGCCTTCAGCGCGTCGGGTATGGCGACGCTGGTGTGCGTGTAGGCTGCCGGGTTTATGACGATCCCTTCGTAGCCGCCGTACGCGCCTTGGATCATGTCCACGATCGCCCCCTCCGAGTTGGACTGGAGGCACCGCACCTCCACCCCCTCCTCCTGCGCCGCGGCCTCTATGTACGCCAGCAGCTCCCGGTAGCTCCCAGTCCCGTATATCCCCGGCTCACGGATCCCCAGCATGTTTATGTTCGGGCCGTTTATGACAAGGATCCTCTTCACTGGGCCAACCCCCCCATGCACTGCTCCATGATTTTCGCCGCCGTCCGCCCCACGCCATCCACCGGGACGGTGAGGTCGCACCAGGATGAGTATAGGGGCAGGCGGGCCTTCGCGAGCGCCTCGACGCCTTCCTTCCCGGAAAGGGGGCGCCCCTCCGTGGGCAGCTCGGACAACCGGCGGTCCAGGTAGACGACGTATGCGTTCCGCCTAATGACGCCCTTGTTTTCCCGGCGCGTCACCACCCCGCCGCCCGTCGCGACCACCAGCCCGCCGCGCCCACAGATGCTTACTAAAGCCTCGCTCTCCATCCTGCGGAAAGCCTCCTCGCCGTCCTCGGCGATGATCTCCGGTATGGGCCTGCCCGCGGCCTTGGCCACCCATTCGTCCGTATCCTCGAACCCCCGGCCCATCATCCTCGCGAGCGCCGCGCCGACGCTTGTCTTGCCGCAGCCAGGCATGCCTATCAGCACGACGTTCCGGGTCAGCCGAGCCACCTTCCCCACGATCCTATCTATGGCTCCTGCGTCGATTGCGATCCCGGTGAACGACTCGGATGACTTCACGGCCTGCGCGACCAGCATGGGAAGCCCATTCACCCCCGGCACGCCCAGCTCCTCCGCCTGCAGCAGCAACCTCGTGCGGGCGGGGTTGTATATAAGGTCAATGACCGCCTTGCAGTCCTTGAACAAGCTTAGGTCCGCCAGCGGCGACGCGTCGGCGTCCGGGTGCATCCCGACCGGGGTGGCGTTCACGATAAGCGCCGCGTCGCAATGGTCCGCCACGTTGCCGTAGTTGACGGGCCCGCCCCTCGAAACCACGACCACATCCCCCGCGCCCGCGCCCCTCAGCGCCGCCCGCACGGCGAGCGACGAGCCGCCGCCGCCCAGCACCAGCGTCTTGCCGGCGGCGGGGTCCGCGCCTGACTTCCTCAGCAAATAGGAGAATCCGTACAGGTCGGTGTTGTCGCCGTACAGCGTGCCGTCGGCGAGGCGGGTCACCGTGTTGACGCTGCCGACGGCGCGCGCCGTCTCCGACAGGGCGCCGCAGAACGGGACGATGGCCTCCTTATAGGGGATGGTGACGTTGAGGCCGTCGAAGCCCCCGCCCGTCAGGAACCCTTCCAACCCATCCGGCGACCGCTCATACAGCCCGTATTCATAGTCGCCCAGCTCCGCGTGGATCATGGGGGAGTAGCTGTGCGAGAGGCGCTCCCCCAGAAGGCCGAACCGCCTCATCCGCCCACCTCGGCGTCTATGGTCCTTTCCTGCTCGGCGCGGCTCAGCCTGAAGATGAGGGCGTACAGCTCGGCGACGTACGGCCCGCGCCCCTTCCCCACCTTGGCGGTCAGGGCCTCGAGTATGCCGCGCTCACGGGCCGGGTCATGGACCGGGATCCCATTTCGCCTTTTATAGGCCGCTATCTCGGCGGACAGGTCCATCCGCCGCTCGAACAGCCGGATCAGCCCATCGTCGATCTCATCGATTTTAGATCGCAGCTCATCCATGCCCATGGTTCCTTCCCTCCGTTCATAGAACCTCACCGCGCCTGCACAGCAGCGCGTCGAGTATCGCGATGGCCGCCGCGGCCTCGACGCAAGGGACGGCGCGCGGGGCTATGCAGGGGTCGTGGCGGCCGCCTATGCGCAGGCGGACGCCTTCGCGCCTTGTCAGGCTCACGCTGTCCTGCTCCATGTCGATGGAGGGCGTCGGCTTCACCGCGACGCGGAAGATCAGGGGCATACCCGACGTGATGCCGCCCAATATGCCTCCGTGGTTGTTCGTGCGGGTCCGCACGGCGCCGCCGTGCATGGCGAACGCGTCGTTGTTCTCCGAGCCGCGCAGGCACGCGGCCCCGAACCCGTTGCCGAACTCCACCCCCTTCACCGCCGGGATGCCGAAAAGTACGGAAGCCAGGCGGTTCTCCATCCCGTCAAACATGGGATCGCCGATACCGGCCGGCACGCCGGTCGCCACGCATTCTATGACCCCCCCGACCGAATCGCCGCGACTCGCCGCGTCCTCTATGGCGGCCAGCATCCTCGCGCCGGACTCCGCGTCCAACGCGGGGAAGTCCGCCCCCGATAAGTACCGCAGGTCATCGCCGCCCACGTCGGCGGGGTCGACGGACAGGCCCGTCACCTGCCCGATCCGCACGATATATGCGGCCACGCGTATCCCCTCGCCTCTAAGGAGCTGCAGGCATATGCCGCCCGCCACGCATAGGGGGGCCGTAAGCCGCCCGGAGGACGCGCCGCCGCCGCGTATGTCATTCGCCCCCATGAACTTGGCGTACGCGGCGTAGTCGGCGTGGGACGGCCGCGGCACGTCACGGAAACGGTCATAATCATGCGGCCGTGCGTCCTCGTTGCGTATGATAGCCGTCAGCGGCGCGCCGCAGGTGACGTTCCCCACGAGCCCCGATATAAACTCCGGCTCGTCGGACTCCCTGCGCCGGGTCATGTGCGCCCCCCGCCCCGGCATGCGGCGCCCCATGAACGCCCTCAGCTCATCCGGCTCTATCGCGAACCCGGCGGGCAGCCCATCGACGGTCACGCCGATGGCCGCGGAGTGCGACTGCCCGAATATGGAGACCTTGAGTTTCGTGCCGAATATGTACGACAATCTCAGCTTTCCTCCCACATGCCGCCCAGCTTATGCGCGTAGTCATCCCAAAAGCCGGGGTACGACTTGGCGACCGCCTCCGCGCCCCTGACCGTCACGGCGCCCACGCACGCGGAGGCGATGACGGCCGCGGCCATGGCTATGCGGTGATCCCCGAACGAGTCGGCCACCCCGCCTTCCAGCGCCTTCCTGCCGCATATCGCCAGCCCGTCCGCCGTCTCCGCGACGTCGGCGCCCAACCCCGAAAACAAGGCGGCTAAGGCGCGCAGCCGGTCGCTCTCCTTGCCGCGCAGGCGGCCGGCGCCGGTGATCACGGTACGCCCCTCCGCGACCGAGGCCACGGCGGCGACCATGGGGACGAGGTCGGGCACGTCGGCGGCGTCCACCTCAATGCCGCGCAGGCGGCCCGGATAGACCGTCACGGAACCCCCACCCAGCCTTACGTCCGCCCCGAAGCGCGTCAGTATCCCGGTCATGGCTCGGTCGCCCTGCCTGGAGTCCAGGCTTAGGTTGGCACAGGTGACGCTGCCTGCGCCTATGGCGCCGGCGGCGAGCCAGGCGGACGCGCTAGACCAGTCACCCTCGACCTCCGCGCGCCCCGGAGAGCGGTATGCTTGCCCGCCCGGTATGCGGAACGAGCCCTTCCCGTCCTCATAGGCCCTTACCCCGAAAAGGCGCAGGGCGTCCAGCGTCAAGTCCACGTATGGGCGCGACTCCAGCGCGCCTTCGACGGTGATTTGGCTGTCGCCCGAAACCAGCGGCAGGGCTAACATAAGGCCGCTGACGAACTGGGACGATACGTCGCCGGGCAGCGAGTACGCGCCGCTGCCCAGCCTCCCTTCGCAGGAGAGGACGGCGCCCCCCAGCCCGGACAGCGCGCATCCGTGGGAGGCCATCTCCCTATGGAGCGCGCCTAGCGGGCGCTCGGGCAGCCGGCCGCCCATGGCAAGCGTCACCTTCCTCCCCAGCGCCCCGCAGATCGGCAGCAAGAACCGGAGCGTTGAGCCGCTCTCCCCGCAGTCGAGCATCATAGGCGGCGCGGACGAGGCATCGTAGGCATCCGGGCCCGCCTTGATCGGCGTCACGCGATAGCCTTCCCCCCCATAGCGGACCTCAGCGCCCAGCGCCCCCAGGCATCGCGCCGTCGCCTCGATGTCCCCGGAGCGCTCCGGGCAGCCGACGTCGGTAACCGCGTCGGACAAGGCCGCGCATATGAGCAGCCGGTGCGCCGCGGACTTGGAAGCTATGGCCCGAACCGTGCCGCCTTTTATCGGCTTGGTTATTCTTAAGTCCATCCCGGCGTCACCCCAATCCCGAACGTATCACCGACTCCAGGCCATCCATCGGGACGGCCTTAAGGACGCAGCTCCCGATCCTCGTCGGGAAGGCCATCGTGATGGCCCCGCCGTCGCGTTTCTTGTCGGACGTGCAGGCAGCGGCCAGCTCAGCCGCGCCGTATCCCGTCGTAGTCGGCAGGCCGTAGAGCCTGAGCTTTCGGATTATTTCGCCGGCTCCGCCCGCGGCGAGGATTCCCATCCGCTCCGCCGCCCGGGCGGCTATCGCCATCCCCGCCGCGACCGCGTGGCCGTGGGTGACCTCGTAGGCGCTCAGCGCCTCTATCGCGTGACCGACGGTATGCCCGAAGTTGAGCGCCTTGCGGGGGCCGTCCTCGAACTCATCGATAGCGACGATGTCCCTCTTTATCTCCACGCACCGCGTGACCACGGCCTCGTAATTCCCTTTGATCGGCTCTTCCAGTGAGTCGAACAGGCCGCGGTCGGCGATGGCGCCGTACTTAATCACCTCGGCGCACCCGTCGCGATAGGCCGACTCCGTCAAGGTAGACAGCAGGGAGACGTCGCATACGACCAGGGCCGGCTGATGGAACGCCCCCGCGAGGTTCTTGCCTGCGGCCAGGTTTATCGCGGTCTTCCCCCCGACCGATGAATCCACCATCGCCAGCAGGGTGGTGGGCACCTGCACGTACCGTACCCCCCTCATGTAGCACGCCGCGGCGAACCCCGCCAAGTCGCCCGTGACGCCGCCCCCGAGCGCGACCACGACGTCGGTTCGGCTAAGTCTTTCCCTTGCCAGGAAGTCCAATATTGATATGAGCGTGCCGGCGTCCTTGGAACGCTCGCCGCCGGGGAAGGTGAACCGCGCCGTGCGGTAGCCGCTGCCCCTCAGGATGGCCTCACAGCGATCCCCGTATAGCCCGGAGACGTCGCCGTCCGCCACTATGGCCGCCGACCCGACGCCTACGGCGCCTCGCATTAGCTCGCCAGCGTTTTCCAAAATACCCGCGCCTATGACTATATCGTAGCTTTTCGCCGCGCTTACGGTGACCGTGCCCATCAGGGATCCAAAACCCCCTTCAGTCGGCTGCCTTCCGCCAGGAGCCTGGTCAGCCCGTCCATGTCGCCTTCCGCCAGTGCCTTCCTGTATTGCCCCAGCGAACCCATCAGTCCGTCCAGCTCCCGGATGAGGCAGTCGCCGTTGTCCATGCATAACCGCGCCCACATATCCGCGTCTAGCCGCGCGACGCGGGTCAGGTCCCTGTAGCTGCCCGCGGAGAACCCTCTGTGCCCCTGCGCGGTCGGGCTCTTCACGTAGGCGTTCGAGACGACGTGGGCCAATTGGGAGCTGAAGGCGATCACCTCATCGTGCCTTTCCGCGGTGGTCACGGTCAGGTGCCCGAAGCCGGCGGGCTTAAGTATGGACTCGACCCGGCCCAGCAGCGTCGGGTCGTCATACACGGGCGGCACGAGCACCATGGACGCCCCCATGAAAAGGTCCGCGCGGCTGTTCTTGAACCCCGCCATATGGCTTCCGGCCATCGGGTGTCCACCCACGAAGG
>WRCU01000037.1 GCA_009783805.1 Oscillospiraceae bacterium | reverse complement strand
ACCGGCGTCGCCACCAAGGTCTATGAGGAACGCTGCGGGCCGGGTTGCAAGGTCGTGAGGATAATGCCGAACACGCCCATGCTGGTGGGTGAGGGGATGGCCGTCTACTGCGCCGGCCGGTTCGTGACCGAGGGGGAGCTCGATTCGGTCCGCGGGCTGCTGGAATGCTGCGGCAAGGCCGAGAGGCTGCCCGAGAGGCTCATGGACCAGGTCGTGGCCGTGACCGCCAGCAGCCCGGCCTACGTCTTCGTCATGATCGAGGCCATGGCCGACGCGGCCGTGAGGATGGGGATCGGCAGGGACCTGTCGCTCAGGCTGGCGGCGCAGTCGGTCCTAGGCTCGGCCAGGATGGCGTTGGAGGCCGGCAGACACCCAGCCGAGCTGAAGGACATGGTCTGCTCGCCCGCCGGGACCACGATAGAGGCGATCGCGTCCCTCGAGAGGAACGGTTTCAGGGGCATCCTGATGGAGGCGATGGACGCCTGCGCCAAGAGGGCGGGTGAGCTGGGTAAGGAAGGATGATGGCCGGATGCGCGGGTCAAGGGCGATGGGAGGCGTGAGTTTGAAGGGAACGGATGCGACCGGCCGGAAGTGGGGAGGCGGGTCGTTTCATTATGCGGCATGCATATCGGCGCTTGCGGCCTGCCTTATCCTAGGGTCGCGCGCCGCCGCGCTGCCCAAGGCGATCGACGAGGTCGCCGAGACCGCCACGATCACGGCGGGCTGCGAGTACACCAGGGTAACCTCGTTCACCGTCGACGGCTGGATGACGGCGCACATCCTGAAGGTGGACCTATGGGACCCGAACGTGGCCGTAAACGTGCTCACCTCAAAGGACGCGCTGGGCAGGCTGAGCGCCGTCTCCGAGCTGGTCGCTTCGGGGGGGGCGGTGGCCGGCGTCAACGCCTCCTTTTTTTCATGGGCGGCTGAGCCCGGTTATGGGCTGCCGATCGGGGCATTGATGGACGGCGGCGGCGTCATCACCATGAACCCCTACGGCAACGGGTCGTCCGGCGCCGGGAGGGTGTCCACGCTTTCCTTCGACGCGGGCGGCGTCCCGTCCTACTCGGTCTTCGCGGGCACGGCGAGCGTCTTGGTGGGGGGCAGGCACTCGCTCGACATAGCGCAATACAACAGGGCGTTCACGGGCCAGAACAACATAACGCTGTACGACCGCGGGTGGGGCGGCCATTCCCCCGGCAACGGCGGCGGCCATGGCAAGGTCATCGAAGCGGTCGTCTCCGGGGGGCGCGTCGTCGAGCTGAGGCGGGACATGCCGGGGGCGCGCATACCGCCGGACGGGTTCGTCCTCACGACCGGCGGCGCGGGGGTGGCGCTTTTGGAAAGGTACGTCTCGCTTGGGGACGCGGCCACCCTCTCGGTGGACGCGGGCGGCTCTTGGACGGCCGTGACCGGCGGGACGATGCTGGTCTCCGGCGGCAGGGCGCTCACCGCGTTCACGCACATACCGGAGGGCGGGACCTCCACCAGGCAGCCCAGGACCGCGGCCGGCACGTCCGCGGACGGCAGGTACCTGTACCTGGTGGCCGTGGACGGCAGGTCGGCCTCCAGCATAGGCATGACGCTCCCCGAGCTGGCCGCATTCATGGCGTCGGTCGGATGCCATGAGGCGCTGAACCTGGACGGGGGCGGGTCCACGACGATGGTCGCCCGGATGGGGGGGGACCTGCGGCCCTCGGTGGCGAACGCCCCGTCTGAGGGGGCGCAGAGGAAGGTGATAAGCGCCGTGGGGATATCCTCCAAATACGGCGGGGTCAAGGGTAGGCTGGCCAGGCTGACCGTGACGGCCGAGGGGCCGCGGCTCTTCCCCGGCTCGTCGGCCGCCGTGGTCGTCAGGGCCCTGGATGAGTACGGGAACCCTTACGCGCTGAGCGAGGCTGAGGCAAGCGCGGCCGTATGGGACGTCGGGGGATTGGTAATGGAAGGCCCCGCGGTGGGGCTGGGCGACCGCGTGGGGGGCGGGCATTACGGGTACGCCTACCGGGTGGCGGCGCCGGCGGGCCTGAGACCCGGTGAGGAGCGCGTCGCCGTGAGCCTGGGGGGGGCCGTGGGCGAGGCCTTCCTGGAGGTGCTGGGCGAGCCGGTCCGCATATCGATCGACGGGGGTGACGTGAAGGTCGCCCTGTACGGCGAGGCGAAGCTCAACGTCACGGGAACCGACCCGGGCGGCAGGGAGGCCCCCCTGCCCGCGGGCTCCGTCCGATGGGCGGTGGAGGGCGGGATAGGCGAGGTGCTGGGAGGCACGTTCATCGGCACGTTCCAGGGGGTCGGGTACCTTGAGGCTAGGTATGGGGGCCTGGCGGACTACCGCGTCGCCAAGGTCTCCCACGACACCTACGCCGAGCTGGACTCTATGGCGGAAATAAGGGGCGGCATGTCGGCCTACCCCGCCGACGCCGGCGGGTCCGGTGGCGGGCCCCAGGGGCCCGCGTCCGTGACGTCGACGCTGGCGCCCGGCAAGGTGATCGAAGGGTCGGCCAGCATCTCCGATGAGGTGAGGAGGAACGGCAGGCCTACCTTGGCCTTATCCTTCTCGTTCCCCGAGCACGGCTCCGGCAGGGCCGTATACTACACGTATGGCGAAGGCGGATTGGCGCTGCCGCATGGCGCCGATCGCCTGGGCATATGGGTTTATTCGGACGGAGACGCGGCGTCCTGGCTCGCGGCGACGGTGACGGACGCGGACGGGAAGACCCACTCGGCGTACTTCACCATGGGGATGGGCTTGAGGGGATGGACCTACCTGACGGCGGACATTTCAGCGGTCGGGTCGCCCGTAAGCGTAAGCAGGGTATACGTGGCCTGCGTGGGGCAGGCCCCCGACGCCGGCACGGTCTACCTAAGCGGGTTGGGCGCGCACGGCTCCGAGTACGGGGATTTCATAGGGGAGCTGCCGATGCCGGTAGCCGCCGCCGACCCGTCGTCCGGGAGGCCGGCCTACGCCGAGGGGCCCGGCAACTACCGGTTCGCGGTGCTGGGCAGGGACGGGCCGGAATCGGACGGCATGGAGTCCGCGAAGGAAATGGGTCTGCTGGGGAAGTTCAACGCGAACGTGAACGCCTACCTGGACATGGCCTTCGTCGTGGGCGGCGGCAGGCAGGGCTTCATTTCGGGGATCGACAAGGACGTGATGGCGACGACGGGCGGGTACGCCCACATGGAGCGTGACGGCGCCCTGTTCGTCAGGCTCGACTCATCGAAGGGCGGCCTGAGGGCCTCCGGTCCGGGCCAATGGGAATGGCTGCTCGAAAGGCTCGGCAAGGCGGACGTCGACGCCGTATTCATCTTCATGGAGACGGGCCCCGACGGTTTCGCGGACAAGGCCGAGGGGCGCCTGCTCAAGCGGGTGCTTTCGGAGCGGGCCAGGGAAGGCGCGCTGGTTTGGGTCTTCTTCAAGGCGGAGGAGGCCTCGGCCCATGACGAGGACTGGGTGAAGTACGTGGGGGTGCCGGAAGCCATCGACAGGGCCAGCCCGAGCGGCTATAGGTTTATCGTGGTATCATGTGTGGGCGGTGAGTACACGTACTTCACGACCGCCAAGAAGTGACGGGTAACGGCCGCTGACGCGCCGGTCGCCTAAGGCCGGCCGGCCGCGGCATGGGGCGCGGCGAATATAAGTGGCCGAAGGGAGGCAGGGGCGACCCGCGGAGCCGGACGCATGGCGGGCGCCCGATGAGAAGAGGATGAAAGGATTGAGTGACTTAAGCAAGCGGACCTTGTTCATGACCCAGTTCGCCATGCTGTTGGTGATACTAGCGTTCTTCTGCTTCACGCCGCTGGGATCCATACCGATCGGGCCCGTGGTGGCGACCCTGGCCATGATACCGGTCGTCATCACGGCGATCGTCCTGGGAACCAAGGCCGGCACGATCATGGGGTTCTGCGCCGGGCTGTTCAGCTTCACCGTGATGACCTTCATGCCGATGGACCCTGCGACGGCCTTCCTTTTCACCCCTTTCTACGGGGGTGAAGGCTACGTATTCTCCGGCAACGCCTGGAGCCTCGTCATATGCTTCGTGCCCCGCATCCTAGCCGGCACGTTCACCGGGCTCACATACTCATGCATGAAAAGGACGTTCGCCAATAAAGGCCCGGGCGTACTGGGCATGTCGGTAGGCGCGGCCGTGGGCAGCGCCACGAACACCGTGCTCGTCCTGGGCGGCGCATGGCTGTTTTTCGGCAGCCAGATGGAGGAGCTCACGGAAAAGGCGATGATGATCGTCATCGGCTGGCTGGTGCTGACGAACGGGATACCGGAGGCCATAGTCGCCGCCATAGCCGCGTCGGCCGTCTGCAAGCCGTTGCTTAAGGTGATGGGCAGGCGGTGACGGCGGCGCTCGGTCGCCGCCGTATGCCCGCATGAAGGCGCCCGGCCACGCCGGGCGTAGGATCAATGGGAGGGGGATGGCGCGGGGGCCCATACGCACGGGCCCATGGGCCGCGCCGAACGGCCTTGATGGATAGCCGCGAGAGGGTCTTGGGAGCGATCAGGAGGACCGGGGTGGACAGGGCGCCGTGCAACTTCAGGGCGGAGCCGCCGACGCTCAGGAGGCTGTATGAGCACCTGGGGCATGGAGACCACGAAAGGCTCCTGGACGACTTCGGCGTCGACATACGGACCGTGGACGCCGTGCCGCCCGCCGAGGCGGACATGGGCGGGTACACGCAGAACTTCTGGGGCGAGAGGTACGTATACAGGACCAACCGATGGGGGAGGTATAGGGACGACCTGCCCGGCGCGCTGAGCGGGGCGGCCACGCTCAAGGAGCTGAAGGGGTTCGCATGGCCCAAGGTCAGCCAAATGGATTATTCGAAGGTCGCCGCCCAATGCGCGGCGGACGACGGGCGCGCCATCCTGTACGGGTTCGGGGACATCTTCACCAGGCCGTCGATGGTGCGCGGCTTTGAGAACTTCCTCCTGGACATGCATGAGAGGCCGGAGTTCGTCCATTGCCTGCAAGAAATCTTCACCGGGTTCTATGAGGAAGAGTACGCCAGGGCCTGGAAGGAGTGCGGCGGGAAGGTGGACGTCTTCTTCGTCATGGGCGACCTTTCCTCCCAGAGCGGGCCGCTCTTCTCGCCGGCGTTCTTCGACGAGTTCGTGGGGCCGTACATGAGGAGGATGGCGGACCGCATACATGAGCTGGGCGCCCTCTTCATGTTCCATACGTGCGGCGACACGTACGGGCTCATAGACAGGATGGTCGGGTGCGGGGTGGACGCCATAGACCCGATCCAAAGGACTTCCGACCTGATGGGCCCCGAAAGCCTGAAGGCGCGCTTCGGGGACAGGGTGGCGTTCCACGGCGGGATCGACGTGCAGACCACGCTGCCCTACGGGAGCGAGGAGGAGGTCCGGGCCGAGGTACGGCGGTACGTGGACGCCTTCGGCAAGGGCGGCGGGTACATAGCCGCTTCTTCGCATCTGCTGCAGCACGACACGCCGCCGGAGAACATAGTCGCCATGTACGACGAGATAGGCAGGAGCCGGTTCTGACGGACGGGCGGCGGCCTACGGCCCCTGTGGCCCGAAGGGCGGCCCATACAGCGACGTGGGGGACGGAAGATGCCCGATACGCGGGAGGATAGCCAGCCATACGGCAAGCTCGGGATAATCGGCATGAGGGGCAGCGAGGACTTCGTGCGGAAGGCCGACGCCTGGATCCGCGAGTGGCGCGGGGCGGATGGGTCGTTCATGGTCGAGGCCGAATGCCCGAGGTTCGCCACCGGCGAGGGCAAGGGGATCATCCATAGGACGGTGCGCGGCCACGACGTCTACATATTCGCCGACTGCTTCAACTACGGCGTCACGTACAGGATGTACGGGATGGACGTCCCGATGAGCCCGGACGAGCACTTTCAGGACCTGAAGAGGGTCATAGCCGCGTGCGGCGGAAAGCCCCGCAGGATCACGGTCGTCATGCCCATGCTCTACGAGGGCCGGCAGCATAAGCGGAACTACCGCGAGTCGTTGGATTGCGCCATCTCGCTCCACGAGCTGGTCGACATGGGGGTCACGAACATAGTCACGTTCGACGCCCACGACGCCAGGGTGCAGAACGCCATACCCTTCAAGGGCTTCGAGAGCATCCAGCCCTCATACCAGATGATCAAGGCGCTCATAAGGTCCGTCCCCGACATCAGCCTCCAAGGCGGGAGGACCGTCATCGTTTCGCCGGACGAGGGAGGGCTGCCGAGGTGCATGTACTACTCGTCGATATTGGGGCTGGAGCTGTGCGCGTTCTATAAGCTGCGTGACTTCACCAGGTTCGTCGACGGCAGGAACCCCATCGTCTCCCATGAGTTCCTGGGCGACGACATCCGAGGCAAGGACGCCATCATAATCGACGACATGATCTCCAACGGGGACTCGATAATCGACGTGGCCGAGCAGCTAAAAGGGCGCGGGGCCGCCAGGATTTTCATCTTCGCGACCTTCGGGCTGTTCACGGGGGGGTTGGGGGCCTTCGACGAAAAATACGCCGAGGGGCTCTTCGACATGATATTCACCACGAACCTGATCTACACCCCCAAGGAGCTGCTCGCGAGGGAATGGTACAGATGCGCGGACCTGTCCAAGTTCATAGCGTACATAATAGACAACCTCAACTACGACCGTACGCTGAGCGGAATACTTGATCCGGCCGAGAAGATCAAGGCCATCGTCGGGGACCGCGCGTGACCCGCGGCCGAGGCGCACCATGGGCCTGATCGGCAGGGTCCGGCTCATCCTGGCCATATGGGCGGCCAAGGTCACTTACCTGTCGTGCAGGGCGGTCGGCTCAAAGGGGACGTCAAAGCCGGGGCAGATAGCCCGGGCCATATACCCTGGGATCCTGCCCGCGCTCGCGCGGCAGGTGGCGCGGGGGACCGCGGTGACCACCGGCACGAACGGAAAGACGGCGACCAACAACCTGCTGGCGTCCATACTGCGGGCGGCGGGCCATAGGGTCATATGCAACGGCTCGGGGGCGAACATGCCGAACGGCATAGTATGGGCCTATGTAGGCGCGGCCGGGCCCTTCGGCGGGCTCAGGGCCGACTTCGCGTGCCTGGAGGTGGATGAGGGCGCCCTGGGGTTGATCGCTGGGCAGGTGCGGCCGACCTTATTCATCGTGACCAACGTGCTGCCCGACCAGACGGACCGGTACGCGGGGCCCGACAAGGTCTACGCCATGGTGGCGGCGGAGCTGAGGCGTCACGGCGGGGCTTTTACGATCCTGAACGCGGACGACCCCGTCTCCTCCGCGATGGGGGCGGCGGGCGATGCGGCGTACTACTCCGTCGCGGCAGGCGGCGGGAAGACCGCGGAGGGTCGCGACCCTGAGCCCATCGCCGGGCCGACGGCGGACCCTATGGCGGGCCCCATTGCCGTGCCCGCCGGATCCTCCGGCGCCGCGGCGCCGAGCCTGCGGCTGGGCGATCCGCCCCCCTATTGCAAGCTATGCGGGGGCGTCCTGGGATTCACGGACGTCCGCCTAGGTTGGGTCGGCGACTATGCGTGCGCCTCCTGCGGCTACGCGAACCCCGAGGCCGAGATGGTCGCCGAGGGCGCCGTATCGTCCGGGGGATCCTCCTCCTTCGGGATCAGGCATCGCCGCGGCGGGTCGGCCAAGGGGAGCGGCGGCGGGGCCCCCGACATGGGCGCGCCTGACGGGGCGCGCGGCGGCGAAGTCTCCCGCCGCGTCTCGCTGGGGCTTAGGGGCCCTCATAACGTATACAACGCATTGGCTGCTGCGCTGGCAGCCTCGAAGATGGGGATCACCCTGGAGGCGGCCGCGGACGGGCTGAGCGCGTACGCCGCCTCGGGGGACAGGGTAGAGGCCGTCAGGGTGGGCCCGATGGAGGTCGCCGTCCTAATGGGCAAGAACCCCGCGAGCGTAGGCAGCGCCATGGAGGCCATGGCAGGGGACGCGAGGCCCAAGGACGCGCTGCTGGCCGTGAACGACGACGTGAGGGACGGCAGGGACGTATCCTGGCTATGGGACTCCGGCTTCGTGAGGCTCGCGGAGCTGGGCGTCGAGTCGGTGGTGGTCAGCGGGTCGCGGGCGCATGACTTGAATCTTAGGCTGCTCCACGCGCTAGGCGGCAAGGTAGCGACCCTGGTCCGCCCCGACCCTAGGGAGGCCGTGAGGGAGCTGGCCTCTAGGGCGGGGCCAGGCCGGGGCAGCTACGTCATCGCGAACTACACGGCGAACGCGCTCCTCCGCGACGTCATGCGGAGGATGGGCGCCCCTAAAAGCCGCGTTAAGACCGCGGCTATTGAAAATGACGTCGATGGGGCCGCCGAGAGCCGGGAGGCTCGGGACCCTATCGCGGCGGGGCCGAGCGGGGGGCGGGTCCGTTCGCCCGCCGCGGGGGACGCGGACCCAGCCGCCAAGGATGCGCTGACCATATATTGCCTATATCCGTCCTACCTCGGCGCCTATGGCGACAAGGGCAACGTGGAGTGCCTGGTGAGGAGGGTCAGGGACCTGGGGATGGAGGCCAGGGTCGTGGCCTATGAAGGTTGTGGGCCGCTGAGCCTGGCGGACGCGGACATAGCGTTCATCGGTGACTCTTATGAAGGCTCCGCGGCTGAGGCGCACGGCAAGCTCTCGCAGCATGCGGACGCGCTGCGCGGGTTCGTGGAGTCGTCGGGGGCCATGCTCGCCGTGGGATTCGGGCTAAGGATGCTAGGCACGGGAATGACGCTTTCGGGCGACGCCGCGGACGGGCTGGGCATACTCGGGCTGCGCTCCGAGGCGGCCGACAAGAGGCGTCATGGCTACGCCTCGGCCCACGCCAGCATCGGGGGGCGTGGGTTCACGCTGGTAGGCTATGAGAACGCCTCCGCGAGGACCTACATGGACGGCCATGGGAACGGCGGCCTGCCGCGTTCGGCCGGCGGAGGCCCGAAGCCCATGGGGCATGCGAACGTGCCCGGCGCCTGCGCGCCTCTGGCCAAGGTGGGGCGCGGCTACGGGAACAACGGTGAGGACGGATTGGAAGGCGTGGTTTATAAAGGCCTGATCGGCACGAACCTGCACGGGCCCGTCCTGGCCTACAACCCTGAGTTGTCGGACTTCCTGATCGGGATGGCCGTAAGGCGTAGGCACGGCAAGGGGATAGCGCCGCGGACCGCGCTCGACGCGGCGTCGGAAAAGGCGAGGCAAACGGTCATTATGAGGATCGGCCGGCGGTATGGTACGATGGTCGGCAACCGGGGGCGGCCTTAAGGAAGGCAACGCCCTAAGGTGGGAATGGGGGACTAAGCGAGGATGCCGCTATTCGGCTTCGGGAACGGCAAGAAAAAGGTGAGGGAGATAACCCCGGTCGACGACAGGCCGCGCGCCATAGTCTTCCTCGACATATATAGGCGGAAGTTCTGGAACCTGCTCACCATCAACGTCCTCTATGCGATCATAAACATACCGGCCATAGTCGCCGCCTTCCTGCTATCCTCCATGTACGTGGTCCCGACGGTGCGGGCGGAGGGGATGACGGACGTCGACTTCTCATTGGCGATCTCCGGGGACGTGACCATCAGGTTCATATTCATCCTGATAGTGACCGCGATACCCATGGTCTGCATAGGCCCTTGCCAGGCCGGCCTAACCTACATACTCAGGAACTTCGCCAGGGAGGAGCACGCCTTCCTGTTCCATGACTTCCGCAAGCAGTCGACGAGGAACATCAAGCAGACGCTGCCCCTTATGTT
>WRCU01000036.1 GCA_009783805.1 Oscillospiraceae bacterium | reverse complement strand
TCGCTCGCGCTCCTCGCAATGACGGAGGGTTGTCATCGCGAGGAGCGTCAGCGACGCGGCGATCTATACAGGCGGGATTGCGGGTCGGGCCCGCTATGACGGAGGGTTGTCATCGCGAGGAGCGTCAGCGACGCGGCGATCTATACAGGCGGGATTGCGGGTCGGGCCCACTATGACGGGCCGGATCCTTCGCGGCGCTCAGGATGACGGGCCTTAGCGCTCCTCGCGACGGCATGGCGCGTCAAGGCCTGAAGTCGGCGGGCCTCTCCGCCGTCAGCCCCAGGTAGTGCGCCAGGGCCTGCGCCACCCTCCCGGAAGCCCTCCCGTCGCCGAACGGGTTGGCCCGTCCCGACATCGCGGCGCGCTCACCCGGGTCCCGCAACAGCCTCATGGCCGCCGCGTGGATGGCGCCGCCGTCCACGCCGCATAGGGCCGTCACGCCCGCCTCGACCCCCTCGGGCCTCTCCGTCGTCCTCCTCATGAGGAGCAGCGGCACCCCGAAGGCCGGGCACTCCTCCTGCAGGCCGCCCGAGTCGCTCATCACCATGTACGACCTGGCTATGAGGTTCACCATGTCCGCGTAGCCCAGGGGCTCGATGAGCCTGATCCTCGGGTGGCCTGACAGCAGCTCCCCTGCGGCCTCGCGCACGGCCGGGCTGAGGTGCATCGGGTACACGAAGGTCGCGTCGGGGCTCTCGTCGGCGACCCTCCTGATCGCCGCGAACATCCCCTTCATCGGCGCGCCCAGGCTCTCGCGCCTATGCGCCGTGACGAGGATGACCCTCCCGCCTTTGGCCGCCCTTTCCGCCGCCTCCCTGACCGGGCCCGGGGGGAAGGCGTGGCTTTCGTCATAGACCGCCATGGCCGCGTCGACCTGCGTCTGGCCCGTGATGTATATGGAGTCCCCGCGCACGCCCGCCTCCAGCAGGTTCCGCCGGTTGCCCTCGAGCGGGGCCAGGTGCACGTCTGCCATCGCGTCCACGATCACCCTGCTTATCTCCTCCGGCCAAGGCTCGTCCTTCACGAATGAGCGCAGGCCCGCCTCCACGTGGGCGAGCGGCACCCTGCCGTAGCAGGCGGCGAGCGATGCCGCCACGGCGGTCGCGGTGTCGCCGTGCACGGCCATGACGTCCGGCCGGCTCCCCGAGATGGCCGCGTCGAGCCCCCTGAGCGACTCCGAGATGACGTACGGGACCGTCTGGCTTTCCTTCATGATCGCCAGGTCCAGGTCGGGCTTAAGGGAGAAGGCGTCCATCGCCTGGTATAGCTGCTCCTTATGTTGCCCCGTGACCACGGTCGTCACGTCGAACCAGTCCGGGCGCGCCTTCAGCGCCTTTATGACCGGGGCCATCTTCGTGGCCTCAGGCCTGGTGCCGAACACGGCCATCACCTTGCGCGGCGATCCCCCCATTGCTAGGCCCTCTCGTCAGCGTATTTGCCTGTCCCTCAGCATGCCTTTCGCCGAGACCCTCTTCTCCTTGATGACCTGCCTGGCCCGGGCGATGGCGAGGGCGTCCGCCGGGACCTCGTTGACGATGGTGGAGCCGGCGGCCACGTAGGCCCCCTCACCCACCCTCACGGGGGCGACCAGGTTAGCGTTGCAGCCGATGAATGAGCCGTCACCCACCTCAACCGCGTGCTTCGCCTTCCCGTCGAAGTTCACGGTCACGACCCCGCAGCCTATGTTCACGTGGCTCCCCAGCCTCGCGTCGCCTATGTACGACAGGTGCGCGACGCTGGTCCCGTCGCCCACCGTGGAGTTCTTCACCTCCACGAAGTCGCCGATCCTGGCCTGGGCCCCGATGACGCTCCCCGGCCTTACGTATGCGTACGGCCCCACCGCGCACCTCTCCCCGAGGCGGCCGCCCACCACCGTGGAGCTCCTCACGTGCGCACCGTCGCCCACGGACGTGTCTGTTATCTTGGCGTCGGGGCCTATCACGGCGCCTACGCCGATGGAGGTGCGCCCTTCCAGGCTCGTGCCGGGATGGATGACCGTGTCGCGCCCTATGGTGACCCCCGCATGCACGTATGTGCCCCGCATGTCCAGGATCGTCACGCCCCCGCGCATGTGCCCCAGCAGGATCCTGCGGTTCATCGCCCTGGCGGCGGCGTGCAGGCTCACCCTGTCTCGGGCCCTTAAGGACTCGGCCCCCGAGGCCATGGCCCATCCCGCCGGCCCCCCGCCCGCCTCCGGCCACGGCCCGGCCGCGTCCGCCGCCCCGGCTATCGTCTCCGGGCGCAGCAGCGCCATGTCGCCGTGGACGCGGACCGCCGGCCCCCCGCCCGCCTCCGGCCACGGCCCGGCCGCGGCCGCCGCGCCGGCGTACGCGTCGGCGCCCCCTACCCCCCGTCCGCCGCCCCCCGACGCCCCGAGCGCGTCGGGGCCGCATATGACCGTCCTCACCCTGGGCCCGTCGGCCCCGGCCGCGTCGGCCCCGCCGGCGTCGCCCGAGCCGGGTGCCGGCCCCCATACGTCCGCCATCCCCGCGATGAGCCCGGCCACCTCGCTTGCCCATAGCCCGGGGTCGGGCCAATCCCCCGTGGCGGGGCCCGGCACGACCGCGTAAGTCACCCAGCCGGCGCCGGCGTCCCTCACGGCCTCCGATACCCACCTCAATATCGGCCTGCCGCACAGCTCGTGCGCCACTCCCGGCCTGGCGGAACGCATGCCGTCCTCGCGCCCGTCCACCACTATGACGGCTGAGAACCCTCCCATGGTCGCCCCCTATCCCGATAGTCACCGCAGGCGGCCCGCGCATGCCATCCGAAGCCTTATGCCGCCGCGACCTGATCCGCGGCCTATCCATACGCGCCTCCGGCCCGGTCGCCGCCCACACATATATTACAGCACATGGCCCGCCCCGCGCACGCGCGCCCCGCGACCGCCGCGGCCCGCCTTGATTTTCGGCGGGCCCCATGCTATCATTGGGTCAAAAGGCCCACGGCGGAAAGCGTCGGGACGATGGAGATAGAGCACATCAGCGACAAGGAGATCAGGATCACCATGACCGTCGAGGACCTCGCCGACATGGACCTGGACATAAACGACTTGAACGAGGGCAACATGAAGGCCTCCAACGAGTTCCTCCTGCGCCTGCTCAAGAAAGCGGAGCCGGAGATCGGGTTCAGCCCCAAGGATGAGCACCTGGTAATAGAGTGCTCATCGGGCGAGGGCGTGTACGAGTTCATAGTGAAGAAGCTCGAGGTGGATGACTCGGGCGACTTCGAGCTGCTCAACAAGTACATAAAGAGCAAGTACAAGAGAAGCGAGCTTAAGGCCAAGAGACGGGCCCGGAAGGTCTTCTACCCCATCGACGTCTATACGTTCCCTTCGTCCGAGGCCGTCTCCGACCTGGCCAAGGCCGCCTACGCCATGGGGTACGAAGGCCTGAGGAGCACGGCCTACTACCTGGGCGATGCGATCCACCTCGTGGTCGACAGGCCCATCGGGGACGTCACGGGCGCCAAGGCCCTGGAGGCCCTGTTGGGCGAGTTCGGGGTCAGGCAGGCCAGCCCGCTCACGGTCGAGGCGCATCTAAGCGAGCATGGCAGCCTGATCGCCGAAGGCGACGCCCTGACGCGGTTCGCCCAAATATAGCCGAAAGGACACGGCATCCGGATGCCCGCCGCGAAAGGCACGAAGAAGCACATCCTGCCCCTGCTGCCCTTGAGGGGCATAACGGTCTACCCATACATGACGATGCCCTTCGAGGTCGGGCGCAAGAAGTCCGTGAGCGCCCTCGAGGAGTGCATGGTGGGCGGCCAGCTCATCATGCTCGTCACGCAGGTAGACGCCCGCGACGAGAACCCCGGGCAGGGGGAGCTCTACCCATACGGTACCATCGCCAAGGTCAACCAGCTTTTGAAGCTGCCGGAGGACAATGTCAGGGTCCTCGTCGAGGGGCAGCGGAGGGCCAAGCTCGAGAGGATCCTGAAGACCTCCCCCTACCTGATCGTCGAGGCCTCCGAGGACGCGGGATCCGGCCGCGGGCTCAGCGCCGTGCGGGCCGAGGCCATACGCAGGACGCTCATATCCCATTTCGAGGACTATACGAGGCAGTCGCCCAAGGCCCAGCCCGACATGCTCACGTACGTCTCCAACGTGGAGGACCTGGACCAGCTCATATACGTGATCGCCTCCAGCGTCAGCCTGCACATGGAGCAGAAGCAGCGCATCCTCTCGGAGGAGAGCCTGACCAAGCGCGGGCAGCTGCTCATCTCGCTGATGGCGGGCGAGGTCAAGGTCGCGGAGATAGAGAAGGACATCGGGCTCAAGGTTCGGCAGCAGCTCGAGAAGAACCATAAGGACTATTATTTGCGTGAGCAGATAAAGGTGATACAGGGCGAGCTGGGCGACAGGGAGAGCGCCGAGACGGAGGCCGACTCATACAAGGAAAAGCTGGGCGCGCTTACCTTGCCGGAGGAGACGGAGAGGAAGGTGGGCAAGGAGATCGACAGGCTCTCGCGGATGTCGCCGGGCTCACCGGAGGCGACGGTCATTAGAACCTACCTCGACGTCTTCTTCGAGCTGCCTTGGAACGTCTCGACCGAGGAGACGCTCGACCCGGAGGCGGCCATGAGGCGCCTGGACGAGGACCACTACGGCCTCGTCAAGGTCAAGGAGCGCATCGTCGAGTATTTGGCCGTCAGGAAGCTGACGAACTCCCTGAAAGGCCCGATCATATGCCTGATCGGCCCACCCGGCGTGGGCAAGACGTCGATCGCCATGTCGGTGGCCGCCTCGCTCAACAGGAAGTACGTAAGGGTGGCGTTGGGCGGCGTCAGGGACGAGGCCGAGATAAGGGGGCACCGGAAGACCTACATCGGTTCCATGGCGGGGAGGATCATAGCCGCCTTGAAGCAGGCCGGCACGAACAACCCCTTGATTTTGCTCGACGAGATAGACAAGCTGTGCGGGGACTTTAGGGGCGACCCCGCCTCGGCGCTCCTGGAGGTCCTGGACGGAGAGCAGAACAACACGTTCCGCGACCATTACCTCGAGGTCCCGTTCGACCTTTCGCAGGTGCTCTTCATGACGACGGCGAACACCCCCGACCCGATCCCCAAGGCGCTATATGACCGCATGGAGCCGATCACCATCACCAGCTACACGGACGAGGAGAAGCTAAGCATCGCCCAGCGGTACCTCCTGCCCAAGCAGATAGCGCGCCATGGGCTCAGTCCCAGGAGGATCCGCTTCGACGGCAAGGCGATAAGCCACGTGATCACCCATTACACCAGGGAGTCGGGCGTGCGGTCGCTTGAGCGGGAGCTGTCGAGCGTCATACGCAAGGCCGCCCGCGCGATGGCCTCGGACGAAAATAAAAAGGTCAGGATCACCGAGTCGGGCGTGAGGAGGTATCTGGGCCCGATCAGGTTCCGGACGGACGCCCCCCCCGACACCGAGGAGGTGGGCTTGGTCACCGGCCTGGCTTGGACCTCGGTCGGCGGGGACACGCTCTCCATAGAGGTGAGCGTCGTGGACGGGACCGGCAAGGTCGAGCTCACGGGCCACTTGGGAGAGGTGATGAAGGAGTCGGCCAAGGCCGCGATAAGCTACATACGGTCAAGGTCGCGTGAGTTGGGCATCGATCCCAGGTTCCATCAAAATAAGGACATGCACCTGCACGTACCCGCCGGCGCGACGCCCAAGGACGGGCCCTCGGCCGGCATATCCATAGCCTCCGCCATGGTCTCGGCCCTGACGGGGATCCCCATCAGGAGGGGCATGGCCATGACCGGCGAGCTTACCTTGCGCGGCAAGGTGATGCCCATCGGCGGCGTCAAGGAGAAGGTCCTGGCCGCCGACAGGGCCGGCATAAGGACCGTGGTCATGCCGGCCGAGAACGACTGCGACCTGGAGGAGATCCCGGCGGCCGTCATGGCCAGGATGCGCTTCGCCTTCGTCAGGGACATGGACGCCGTCCTCACCCACTCGCTGTCCAGGCCGCCCGTGCCGGCCGCGCAGCCCGACGTGCCGGAGGCGCCCGAGGCGCCGCCGCTGGGGGCGATCGCCGGGGCCCCGGCCGAGATCAGGATGTGACCGCGGGAGCGGCCACCCAGCAGTCGCCGCGCGGCAGCCCCTCACGCAGCCGCACGACCGCCCCACGCTATGTGCGGGTCACCTGGCGCTGCGCCATGACCAGCTTGTAGTATATGCCCTTCATGTTGAGCAGCTCGTCGTGGGTGCCCATCTCCGCCTTGCGGCCCTTGTCTATGACCATGATCCTGTTCGCGTTGCGCAGCGTGGACAGCCTGTGGGCTATGGCGAACGTGGTCCGCCCCTTGGTCAGCCTGCCCAAGGCCTCCTGTATCTGCTGCTCCGCCTCGATGTCGAGGGACGCGGTGGCCTCGTCCAGTATCAGTATCCTCGGGTTGTGCAGTATGGCCCTGGCGATGGCGATCCTCTGCCTCTCCCCGCCGGAGATGTTGTGCCCGTTCTCGCCCACCCTGGTGTCGTAGCCGTCGGGGAAGCCGAGTATGAAGTCGTGCGCGTTGGCGATCTTGGCCGCCGCTATGACCTCCTCGGGGGTCGCGTCGCGCTTGGAGTATACGATGTTCTGGTACACCGTGCCGGAGAACAGGAACGACTCCTGCAGCACCACGCCTATCTGCGAGCGGAGCACGTTCATGTCTATCTCGCGCAGGTCGACCGAGTCGATGGAGATGCTGCCGTCGTCTATGTCGTAGAGGCGCATGATGAGGTTGATGAACGTGGTCTTCCCCGCCCCGGAGTGGCCGACGAGGCCGATCATCTCGCCCTCGGCGACGTCGACGTCCATCTCCTCGATGACCGGCTCATGCGACTGGTACCCGAAGGTGACGTTCGTGAACCCCACCTTCCCTTTGATGTCCATGGTCACCGACTCATCGGCGTTCCTGATGTCGGGCTCCACCTCCATGATCTCATAGATCCTGCCCAGCGCGTTCATCGCGTTCGCGATCGCCCTGGGGAGCATCGTCATGAACCCGAGCGGGGCGTACAGCATGGAGGCGTACTCCATGACCTGTATGAGCTCGCCCACGTTCATCTCGAGCCCGAGGACCATCCTGCCGCCGAAGTAGAGTATGAGGAACTGGGAGCAGCCGACGAAGAAGTTAAGGATCGGGAAGAGCGTGTTGAAGAACTTCTCGTTGGACATCGATATGTCCCTGAAGTCCTCCGAGGCCTTCCGGAACCTGCCTATCTCCTTCTCCTCCTGCCCGAAGGCCTTGACGACCCTGATGCCCGTGAGTATGTCGTTGAGGACGTTGGAGGCGTCGTCGTACACGTGCCATTGCTTGTGGAAGATTATCCACATCTTCTCGCGGAAGTTCTTGATCACCAGCCCCACGAGGGGTATCGGCACGATGATGAGCAGCGCCAGCCTCCAGTTGGTGGCGAAGAGTATCACGCATATGCCGATCAGCGTGATCAGCATGTTTATGCCCTGTGAGGCCTGGTGCGATATGAAGTCCCGTATGCGCTGGGTGTCCCGGGTCACGCGGTTCATCATGTCGCCGGCCTTTCGCTTGGTCATGTCGTTCAGCGTGAGGGCCTGGATCTTCTCATAGACGACGTTCCTCAGGTCGTTGGCGATCCTGTTGCCCACGAGCGTCATTATGCGGCCGCGCACGATCACGATGGCCGAGCTCGAGACCGACAGGAGGGCCATTATGGACACGAAGGCCATGACGGCCGTCACGCCCCGCTCCAGGCCGAAGATGGTGGTCATGCCCGGCTCGATGGGGTTGAGGACCTCATTGATGAAAAGGCGGGTAATGTAAGGCGATATCAATGAAATCCCGGTGATGACCCAAAACATGCCCACCGCGAGGAGCAACAAGGGGATGTGCTTGCTCAGTACGTCCTTCAATTTCTTGAGGACGGTGAACTTGCTCGTGCAATACGGGCAGATCAAGGTACCCTCGGCCATCCGCCTCTCGCACTTCGGGCACACGCCCTCGTCGTCGGCGCTCTTGGTCATGGGCCTCCTGCCCTTGGACATGACGTTGAGTATGTTGGCGATGTAGGCGTACCGCGGCACGTGCCTCATCGAGTACCGGGCTATCACCCTGGGGACCCCGTTGACTTCGCCCTCGAGGATCCCGTTGCCGACCAACGTGACGTTTTTATAGTCCGCGCCGTCGGCCACGGCGATCTCCTCGCGGAAGGCGCCCCCCTTGACCGTGATGATGCGCGTCTCGGTCAGGGCGATCCAGTCGGTGATGAAGACGTTGTCCTCATCCAGGTCGGCCGGCACGCAATACCTGATGCTTTCGCCGTTCAGGACGCCGGAGACGGACTCCATGGCCGATTCCGGCAGGTCGTATAGCAGCTTCATCCTATCCTCCGTCCGAGGCTACAGGAACATCTCGAGCCTCTTCAGGCTCCTGTCGTCCAGCTTATTTATATCCGGTATCTCAAAGCGGTTGCCGTCGACGTCGAGCAGCAGCACCCTCGTCTCGGTGATGCTCACCACGTTGTGCCCGCCCCTAACCGTGAACCTGCACTGCCCCGCCGAGCTCTCCACGTCGAAGTAGTTGTATCCGAACTCTTCCTTTATGCTGTTTATCTTGGTGACGGTCGGCGAGAAGTACCGCCTGTCCAGCTGCCGCCCCACCATCGCCACGGCCTCGCTCGCGAACAGGCTCAGCTTCTTGATGATGCCTATCTCCTTGCCCTCGACCGTGCGGACCGAGATGAACTCGCCGCTCCTCGAGAAAGGGAACGACCGCTGGAAGTTCACCCTCGGGTACGACTCGTCGGGCCCCGCCTCCATCGACACGAACCCGCCCTCCGTCTCCTTGAAGGCCGTGGAAACGGGGTCCAGGTAGCGTATGGTGGTTATGTCCACCAAGGTCTCCTTGGCCGGGGCCCCCTTCGCCGCGGCCTCCGACCCTACCTCGGCCTCCGACCCTACCGCGGCCTCCGCCGCCTCTCCGCCCGTAACCGTGTCAGCCATGATACCTCCGCCCCCCGCCGTCAGACGCCCTTCATCTTCAGCGCCTCGGCCTGCTTCGTCACCAGGTTGTAGTACGTGCCCTTCTTGTTAATCAGCTCCAGGTGCGTCCCCTGCTCGGCGACCTTGCCCCCGTCGAGGATGACCAGCTTGTCGGCGTTCCTCAAGGTCGAGAGCCTGTGCGCTATCGCTATCGTGGTCCGCCCCTTTATCAGCTTGTCGATGGCGTCCTGTATGAGCCCCTCGGTCTCCGTGTCCACGGCCGAGGTGGCCTCGTCGAGTATCAGCACCCGCGGGTTGTGCAGTATGGCCCTGGCGATCGAGACCCTCTGCTTCTCGCCGCCGGACAGCTCCCTGCCGCCCCTGCCTATGACCGTGTCGTACCCGTCGGGGAACTTCATTATGAAGTCGTGGGCGTTGGCCATCTTCGCCGCGGCGACGATCTCCTCGAGGGTCGCGTCCTTGCTAGAGTAGGATATGTTCTCGGCGATGGTCCCGATGAAGAGGTAGGACTCCTGCGAGACCATGGCTATGTTGGCCCTCAGGTCGCTTACCTTGATCTTCTTCACGTTTACGCCGTCGATCCTTATGGCGCCCTCCTCCAGGTCGTACAGCCTGGTGATGAGGTTCGCGATGGTCGACTTCCCGGCGCCCGAATGGCCGATGAGGCCCAGCATCTCGCCCTCGGCTATCTCGAAGCTTATCTCCTTGAGCACCGGCTTGTTCGGCTCATAGCTGAACGAGATGCCCTCCACCGATATGTCGCCGCGCACCCTCTCCATG
>WRCU01000035.1 GCA_009783805.1 Oscillospiraceae bacterium | reverse complement strand
GTCCGCCATCCATGTCTTTCCGCACCACATGCAGCCGACGACTTCCACGGCCCCGAAAGCGCGCAGGTGCCTTTCCATAGTCTCATCCAATAGCCTGTCTTTATAGCCTTTATTTTTTAGCGTCATGTTTTTTATCCTTTCTTACGATGATAACAAAATAGAGGATGTCCGTGCAACAAAATAAAGGGTACCCATATGACAAATTAAAGGTAAGCCGCCGGCTAACCGCCATGCCGTTTCGTACCGATATATAATAAATAGTGCGTCAGCCATGAGGCGGGCCGCCGCACTCGGCTCCGTTCAAGTGACCGGTATGGCGGCTTAGGTCCTGGTGACCGCAGCGTGCCATATAGTCCGTGCGTCGGCCATGAGGCGGGCCGCCGCACTCGGCTCCGTTCAAGTGACCGGCACATTAACCGCATTTCATAACAGAATATGCATATAGGCGGTATTTGATGGATATAGGCGGAACGAGGCGGGGCGCCCGGCCCTATCCGAAAATCATGGCGGTGGCCCTGGCCCTGACCTTGGCCTTCACGGCCCTGCCGGGACCGGCTGCCGTATCGGCCGCGCCCGCGCCCGGCTCGTTCACGGTGGGCATCGCCTACTCGGGCAACAACCTGACCGTCACATGGCCGAACGTACCCGGCGCGGAGGCCGTCAGGGTGACCTGGACCGTGCCGCTGCCCGGCGGGCTGGGCACGACGCTGGAGAAGGTCGTGCCGAAAGGCCCCGACGGCAACCTGCCCACGGGTACGGACCTAGGCTACATCCGCGCCGACTTCGTGTCCGAGATAGAGGTGGGCGTATACGACGAATACGACTCCGTCGGCGACGCGGTCCCCGCGACGGCGAACCTGCTCAGGCAGGGGCTGGCCTTCTTCATGTCAGGCGTCACGTTCAAGTCCGAGGCGCTCATCCAGTTCCCGGAGGTGCTGCCCCCGGGCGGCAAGGAGATAGGGTCGAAGCCCATTCTGATGCTATGGTGGAACAGGCCGGAGATCCTGATCAACGGCACGGCGTACTACCTCGACGACGACGCCGCGGTCCCGCCGCCTATAGGCGTCACGCCTTTCGCGTACGCCAGGGACAGGATGAACGCGGTCTATGGGGGCAGGTACAACAGCTCCACGCTGAACTACGTGATACGGGTCGAGGGCAGCACCGGCATCTCAGCCACGAACATAGACATAAGCTACGACGGCCTGAGCGGCGAGTACCTGGTCACCGTCCAGGGTTACGAGCCGGCCGCGGGCGACCCGCACCCAACGGTGAGCATGGGGGCCACGGGAAGGAACAGCATCTACCTCTTCGGCAAGCGCGACCAGACGTCCGTCGTGCCGCCCACCGTCGCGGAGTACATCGCGGCGAGCCAAGCCTACTTCGACGGTTTCGCCGCGTACTTCTCGGACCCGGCGATATTGGCCGCCTTCGCCGACCACGGCACGGTCCACAACGGGATACTCGCGGGCACGATCTACAACATGTACATAATGCTCGCCTTCAAGAACGCCTCCGGGAACGAGGACTTCTCGTTCGTGACCGTCGGCGACCCGTCCTCCTACGGCAGGAGCCCGGTCTGGCAGGGCTCCATAACGATCGACGAGGAGGTGAACTACGCCTACACGCCCGTCTACTTCAGGCTCACCTCCGACAGCTTCAACAACGTGTACGTCGACATCCTGAAGGTGAACGGCGCCTGGGCGGTCACCGGCGCGAACGGCATGTCGCCGCTCTACTATGAGGTGCAGGTCCACGACACGCTCCAGCTGGGCGAATGGCCGGTCAGGAGCAAGATATACGACCACGAGTTCGGCGGCAGGATAGGCACGACCATCATCAGCGGAATAGACCCCAACAGCGTCGTCTACTACAAGATCGTCGTGAAGTCCGACAGCTCGGACGAGAGGATCGACTCCTGGTACATGGACTACAGGATCAACTCCGACCCCTCGAAGCCGGGGGTGCCCTCGAACGTCGAGGCCCACGCGCTGCCGGGCCTGACGAGGAGGGCCTATCCGGGGGTCGACCCATACGACGTCGACTCGGGCATGTATTACGGCGAGTACCTGTCCGACGTGCTCATCCGCTGGGCCAAGCCGGACCGGTGGGAGACCGTGAAGGACGACATGATCTTCTACTTCGAGCTGTGCACCGACCAGTTCGAGTACATGGGCCCCACGGACGCCGCCTACCCGCTCTACGCGAACGGGGGCTACTACGGCAGCCACCTGGTCAGGTACCGCCTGGTGAGGTTCGTCGACTCCGCGATGCTCGAGCCCGACAGGAACGACGGGTATCTGTACTACGTGCTCAAGGCGGAGGAGCTCTTCACCGGCGAGTTCGGCACGCTCCTGGGGGGCGGGGAATATGGGTACGACAGCGTGACGCTTACCTCCGGCGACCTGCGGCCGGACCTGAGCCCATACCCGTACTTCCTCCTGCCGAACACCATCTACTACCTGAGGATGTACGCCGCCAGGCTGTCGGACCCGGGCGACCCGTCCAGCGACCCGCTGGACAGCTTCAGCCTGATCAAGTCGGACTACTCGCTCATCGCCTCGTTCACCACGGGCTACATGCAGGATTACGAGATACCGGTGCCGCGCATCATCGACTCGGCGACCTGGGCGGTGGACGTGGCCGGCCTGGGCGCAGGGGTCATGGACCACTACATCATGCTCGAGTGGGAGAAAATTAATAAAGACTTCGGCGGCAGGGACTTCTCGCTCTCGTACCAGCTCTACATGGTCAAGCCGCCCACCCCGGACGACCCCACCGAGTACGTGAGGATGCTCAAGGACATCGACGGGGATACCGGGCCGGTCGCCTCCGGCGTCGAGGTGACGGGCTACGACGAGCCGAGCAGCCACTACGTGAGGGTCACCTTCAAGGACTTCGACCCGGCCGACTTCGAGGACACGGACGCCTACGACGAATTCGTGGCGGCCTTCGGCGGGAAGCTGCGCACGAACGCGGTCTACAGGTTCTTCATAACCGTGACGGCCGTGGTGAAGGATACGCCCGACGACATAACGGTAAGGTCGAGGCAGTCGCCCATATGCTACGTCACGACGCTCAACGCTGTCGACGGGAACCTCCTGCCGCCCGACGAGCAGGCCAGGAGGCCCCTGGCGCCGGACGACTTCAAGGTGCGGAAGGACGAGATGGGCGACGAGGCCGTAACCGGCACGTCCGCCGTCTTCGAGTGGACGCAGCTGGAGCCGGGCACCCGATTCGAGATAGTGGCCACGAAGGCCAAGCTGCCGCCCGACGGCGCGCCCGACCCTTCCGACGAGGTCTACACGGCCTTCATAAACTACTTCCGCGCCTACGGCGGCACGTACTTCGACGTGACGAACCTGTGCATCACGGTGGACCCGTCCAGGCCCTTCCCCGGCATCGAGTATGACCCATACTCGGGGGCCCTCACGTATGAGTTCACCGAGTGGCTGAGCCCGAACAGGCAATACCACTTCGGCATCAGGGCCGTGAGGGAGTCCACCGTCCTGACGGACGGGTTCGGCGAACCCATAGTCCAGTACAGCGCCTGGGTCAGCATCCCGGTGACCACGAGGCTCATAGAGGCGCCTTTTGACCTGCGGACGGTGAAGGAGGTCGAGTACGGCTTCGAGTTCGACCACGACAAGGACGCCCCGACGGAAGAGTACAGCGTCAGGCTGATGGGGCCCGGCGAGACGGCCTTCAGGGAGCTGGGCAGGAACGAGTGCTCCATCGTGAAGGACGGCGACAGGTACTACGTGAGGCTATACAGGCTCCAGCCCGAGTCCGCCTACTCCGTAAGGGTCTTCTGGGGGCACACCTCGCCGACCCTCGTGTACGAGAACCGGACGGCCCTCACCAGGGGGACAATGCATCAGATCGAGGTAAGCTGGAGGGGGCTGGGCAGGTACGCCTATGAGATGGCCATGATGCAGGAGACGGGCGTCGAGTACGTGACCTTGCTCGGCCCGGACTTCAGCGTGCGCAGGGAGAAGTCGCAAAGGGACGTCGGGACGCAGTACTACACGTACTATGCGACGGTCAGCCTGATCGAGACCAGGCTTTTCGGCGGTGTGACGGAGCATAGGCCGCTGCGCTCGAACATGAAGTACCAGGTCAAGGTCAGGTCCACGCTGACGGACATATACGGGGTCACCTACTCGAGGTACGCGGGGCCGGTCGAGGCCAGGACGGACTTCGACCAAAAGGAGATGGACGGGGAGGACGAGGTCCAAAGGAACGTCAACAACCTCCTTGAGGGGCTGGCGCGGATCGAGGACAGGTTCTACTGGCTCATGTCCCTGAAGGACAGATCCTCTAACGACTACGTCCTCAAAGGCGACAGGATCGCAAACGCCATGCGCCACAGCCCGGCCGAGGCCTTCGTGCTCGACCTGACCTCATACGGGGCGCGGTCCGCGGTCGACAACGTGTACGCGCCGATCGACCTAATAAAGGCCATGGACGAAAGCTACAGGCTGCTCAAGGTGAGGCTGGACGGCGCTGAGTTCACCATAGGCCCCGAGACCTTCTCGGCGGGCATGAAAGAAGTCGCCAGGCAGCGGGCCATCGCGGGCACCAATGACGTCTTCCTGAAGCTGACGGTCATCAAGGCGAACGGCGCCCAAGTCACGCTGGAGGGCAACGAGCGCGCCAGGGCCGAGCCCGCGTATGAGTTCAAGGCGGCCGCGCAAGGCAGCACGAGGCGGTACGCCGAGCTGCGCGACATGTTCCATGACAGGCTCTGGAATGAGGCCGAGGGGATCGCCGCGGAGAAGGAGGCCTTATACAGGGACTATTATTCCCACTTGGTGGCGGGCAGGCCGAGGGAGGCCGACAAGGTGGTCGCCCAGCTTATAGAGGAGGCGGAGGTGGAGCTCTCGGAATACGTCGGGACCGTCGTCCGCTCCAGCATAGGCCAGGGAAGCCGATCGACGGGGATACCGGCCTTCGGCGCGCCGATGGGCGTAAGCCTGGGCTATAGGAAGTCGAACGACCTCATATCGGCAGGGGTCTTCTATGAGGGCAGGGAATATTGGAGGAAGATCCTCACGAACACGACCGTCACGGACGGGACCGTGGACTTCTCGGTGACGGCGGCGGGCCGCTACGGGGTGCTTAAGACGGACCTGCCTGCATCCTTGAAAGATGAGGACGGCAGGGTCCCGGCGGCCATAGGCGGCATACTCTCGAAGTATGACCTGAGCTCGGTGTTCCCGGGGATCGGCTCGGCCTTCAACGACAAGGGCGAAGCCCTGGTGCGCGAGGCCATACTCCTCTATGAGAAGGTGACGGGCTCGGAGGCCAGGAACGCCGGCATGACCGCCGTCCAGAAGGCCAGGAACATGGGCCTCGAACTGCTGGTCGGCGTGCCGGAGGTGACCCGCGACCTCACGGTGCAGGAGGCCGCCTACGTGGTCGTGACGCTCTACTGCAGGCACACGGGGGCGGACATCAATAGGCTCTACCCATCGAGGAAGCCGCAGATCAAGGATGAGTCGCTCATCGCGGACAGGTACTACATGCACGTCATGATAGCGGTAAGCGTCGGCTTCATCGACCGCGACGCCGCGGGTTACGTGCATCCCACGGGCGGGATTTCGAAGATCGGCCTCCTGACGGCCTTTAATAAAGAATTGGTGGCCGCGGGGATAGTGAGGGCCGACTCATGATCCGGAGGTTATGATGCGATCCAAGCACGGAAGGCCCGAAGGCGGGCGGGACCATGGGGGCGTGGCGGCCCATAAGGCGCTATGCGTGATTTTGTGCCTTTCGTTGGCCCTGGCCGCCGTGCCTACGGGCGTGGCGAAGGCGGGTCCGCCATGGACGCCGCTGCCGAGGCAGTCGGCCCTGCGCGTCGCGCCGATCGCGCCGCCGGAGCCGCCGATAGGCCATAACAGGGACGACCGGAACTACTTCGACGCGACGCTCACCTTGATCCCCTCGCCGCACCCGCCGTCCCTGCCCGAGTACGACATACCCCCGAACGCCGTCTTCCTGCGGAACTTCTACCTGCGCGAGATCCAGAAGTACGGGCGGCCCGTGACGGTCACCGTCGACCGGGACAACCCATACCTCCTGCTCGAGCACCGGTTTGTGAACCTGCGTTCGGGTACCATATACCAGGCCTATCAGACGGCCTTCTACAGGTGGTCGGAAACCACCTCCACGGGGAACGTGGTCTCGTTCACCCAGCAGGAGTCGCCGGTCCCGAACTTCGTGAAGGTGCTCACGAACATAAACGTAGAGGCCTACCCGTACGACGGGGGCAAGCTCAGGATCGTGTGGGACGACGTCTGGGACCTGGGCGCCAGGATCGAGGGGTACAAAATCTACATATCGCAGTCCCCGGATTTTGTGAACACGGAACCCATATACGTGAGGCAGGAACACATAGGCCCGGGCAGGGACGTGGTGCCCAACGAGTCGGCCGGGACGCTGGAGTACATATACTCGAACCCGACCCCGTCGGCCGTCTACTACATCAAGATAGCGCCGGACACGAGGGACGCGGACCTCAACTACACGCCCGACAGGGACCTCCCGGCGTTCGTGGTGAGCACCCACATACTGGGGACCACGACGAAGATGGCCACGACCGAGGCCGGGACCATATGGCGCCTGAGCTGGACCCCGGTGGTGCTCGGGATGTCGACCGCGAACATAGACGTCTCCTACAAGATCTACCGGGGCAGGGCGGGCGTGTCGGGCCTTCCGCAGTACGTGTCCACCATCAGCCCCAACAACGAGTACTACTTCACCGTCCCGAACGGCGAGGATGACCACTACTTCCAGATAAGGGCGGAGGTCGTCTACAGGTCGACGGGGCAGAACGTGTTCCCCGTGGAGATATACTCCGAGTACATATACGTGCTGGAGTCGCTCGTGCCTTCGACGCCGCAGGCCCCGGAGCTGGTGGAGTGGATCGAGCGCATCCCCGGCAGCCCGGGCACGACGGTCATCTCGTTCGAGGACAGGATCGACCCGGTCTCGGGCGACCTGATCAGGAAGGGGGAGCTCACGCCCACGGCCGCCACGCTCATATGGCGGACGCCGAGGCTCCTGGCGAGCGGCGCCATCGACCCGGACGTGAGGTATGACGTATGGGTCACGTCGGACCCGTCGGAGGTGGACGACCCGCCGGACTCGAGGCAGGTGGCCAGGGACCTGTACGCCTCGGGCCAGAACCTGGTCCTGGACCCGAACAACGCAAGCAACGTGCTGGGATACAAGCTCCCCATATCCGGGCTCACGCCGAACACGGGGTACTACGCCAAGGTCGTCGCGAAGAAGGACTACCCGGTCTACGACGACTTCGGCAGGCTGAGGATCGTCACGTTCACGTCCGCGCCTTCCTACAAGCAGTTCATCACCCCCGTAGGGGACGACGTATACAAGCCGGAGGCGCCCGGCAGGCTGCCGTTCAGGATGAAGACGGTGGGCGTGGGCGGCGAGGACAGGTATGAGATAGGCCCCGACAGGGCGATAGCCCAGCTCATGAACAAGTGGCACGAGAGGTACGACCCCGACAAGGACCGCTGGGAGTTCCACAAGGACCCCCCATACGTCGACGGGCTAAGCTACAGGGTCGTGGAGTACGACGCCGGGGTGACCTACCGCGTGGGCCTGGCTAGGTTCGTGGATGGCATGAGCGTGATGGACCTGCCCACCGACTACGTCATCGACATACCGATGGACGCGCCGGACCTGCCGTTCGTGGCCGGGAGGGGCTATAATCCCGACCTGACGGAGGACGCCGCGCAAAGCCTGGACAACAAGAGGCATAACATAGACGTGTACCTGACGGGGCTCGAGCCGAACACGACCTACATAATCTGGGCCAGGGCCGAGCGCAAGTCCATGGGCCTCATATCGGAGCCCTCGGACCCCGTCGTGTTCACCACGGCGCCCAGCCTGCCCGAAACCATCCTCAAGCCGACCATACCCGTGATCGACTACGTAAGGCCCGGCGACGTTTACCTGGACCTGGGCTGGAACTACGTCCCAGGGCAGACGTACACGCTCAGGATATCGCCCACAGACGACATCAGGACCGCCTCGGGCGACATTAAGGTGAGCCCGGCCGACTACCAGTCCTATTACCGCCTGGAAGACCTGCGCCCGGAGACGATGTATTACATCTGGATCAGGGCCGAGCTATCCGAGAACGGCCTCCACGCCGAGTCCGACTGGAGCGACTCTTGCGCCGTGATGACACTTAAGCTCGCGCCGCCGCCCGCCCCGATGGGGTTCGGCACGAAGTCGGGCCCCAACGCCATAACGAAGGACTCCATCTTCTATGAGTGGTACCGGGAAGCCGGGATGGAGTATATCCTCGAGGTCGCGACGAACGCGGGCTTTACCGACTCGGTCGAGTTCGCGTGCGGCTCGGTTGCCGAGTTCGAGGTGACCGGGCTCATATCCAACCACCTGTACTACGCGAGGCTATACGCCTATGACCCGAAGAAGGGGCTGCGGTCGGTCCCCACCTACTCCATATACGTGAGGACGGGCAAGAGCTTCGACGACTATGATTCCAATGAGGACCTCGACAACGTGATAACGGGCGATTTCGTGGTCTTCGGCGATAAAGTCGAGGGGGGCGTCTGGGACGTCTCCATCGTCGGCGTGAACGCGGACAGGTTCATCGAGCACGTGAGGGGCGACCGCCGCCTGTACTACGTCATAGATGCCGCGGAGCCGCCGGCGAAGGCCTCGGCCGTAAGGGTCACGGTCGCCAAGAAGGTGTTCGAGTCGCTGAACAGGCTCGGCGAGGTGCTGATAGTCATGATGCCTGAGTGCGCCTTGACCATCCGGCCCTACGCGTTCCCGCACACGGACCCCGCGAACGTGCTGGGCTCGACCGTGAACTATGAGATCCTCGTCACGGCGCCGTACGCGGTCACGCCGTCCGCGCCCTACAACGTCCAGAGGAAGACGCCCGCGGTTTCGGTGGCCGTCACGGCCCTGGGCGGAGGCGTGCGCACGCCGATAGCCCAGCTCCCGACGCCCTTGTCGCTGGAGTTCGCATATGACGGCGCAGGATGGTTCCTAAGCGGTGACAGCGCCGCCTACTCGTACGGCGAGAGGCAAAAGGAATGGTCTTTCCTCGGATACCTGACCAACAGGTACGACATGGAGGAACATAGGGGGAAGGTCTCCTTCGATATGAATGGAAGCGGCGTATACGTCGCCGGCAACAAAGGCGCCATGGCCTTCGACGACATAGCCGGGAGCAGGTACGCGTCGTCGATCAACAACATAGCGAAGGTGTATGACCTGAGAAGCATAGGCGGGAGGCTCTTCAACCCCGCATCGAAAGTGACGATGCTCGACGCGGTGAGGCTGGGCATGGACGTGATGGGCTACGACCACGCGGGCAGGGACGTCATGCGCGAGGCCGTCCTGATGGGCATGGTGCTGGGATCCGACATAGGGGCGTTGGGTGAGTACGTCACCAGGGAGAGGGCGGCCTACATGGCCGTCCGCATATATGAGGCGAAGACGGGCCAAAGGGCGGCTCCGTCGGGCGCCGCCTCGGCGTACCGCGACCTAGGCGGCGGGACCCCGGCCTTGCAAGGCAGGCTGGCCTTCGCCGCGGAGTACGGCATCGCCGTGGGGAGCGGGGGGCTTCTAAGCCCGTTGGAACAGATCACGAAGGGGGAGCTTGCGTTTATGCTGGAGAGGGTCATGGCCTTGGCCGGGGAGTTGGAGCTGTGATGGAAGGCCGTCATTGCGAGGAGCCTTATGATCGTCATTGCGAGGAGCGC
>WRCU01000034.1 GCA_009783805.1 Oscillospiraceae bacterium | reverse complement strand
GATAGACGTCACCGAGAGCAACGTGCTTTTGAAAGCCGGCATATTCGGCGACGGCATGGTGCTGGCCCTGCGCCGGGGGGCCCCGAACAGGGACGGCGCCATCGCGCTGGCCAGGGTCATACTGGGGGAGCTGGACGGGCGCGACTACGTGATGCCTAGGCCCACGGACGCCGAAGGGACCGACGGCGGAGACGGCTGGCCGGACGGGGCCGTATTCGATGAGTATGGGAACGTGGTGGGGTGAGCGGGCCGTGGACGGCCCGACGGGGCCTGCCAAAACATGGCGTTGACATTGATTAACGGTATGTTAAAATTGCATAAACATGTGGTATCAATTTCGTTCACTATCATCAAATAACGCATGGAAAGGTGTCTAAGCGATGAAAAAGGCATTATCGGTGACCATCGCCATCTGCGTCCTCCTGACGGCCTTCGGCGCCGTGCCGCTCGCGGCATCCGCGGAGGACGCGCCGGCGCCAGCTGGGGACTCGGCGGACTCCCCGCAGGGGGGCGTCGGGGACGGCGCGCCGGGGGACGGGGCGTCGGTCGATGAGGCACCGCCGCCGGCGCGGCAGCCGACGTCCAGGACGGGCGGCGAAACCGGAAGGCTGAACATCATTGAGGGCCTGAACAAGGAGAAAGGGTACCAATACTACATCGAAAAATACGCGGGCGCGGCCAGGCCGCTGCGTGACATACGCATAAACGCGGCCGAGGGTTTCACGGCCTCGCCGGACGCCGAGGTGAGCGTCCTCGACTCGTACGAGGGGTCCGGAAAGGCGGTCCACATAGGCGACGTGGGCAGCCTCACCTACGAAGTGGACATACCCGAGGACGGCCTATACAACATATCGATCATGTACCTCGCCACCCCGGGCAGGAGCGCCAACATGGAGAAGACGCTCTACATCGACGGGGAGAAGCCCTTCAACGAGGCCACGGGCATGGCCTTCCAGCGGGTCTGGGAGGACAAGTCGGCGATCAGGCGCGACAACAGGGACAACGACATAAGGCCCAGCCAGGTCGAGAAGGTGAGGTGGCAGGAGGAGCCGCTGCGGGAGTCGCAGGGCCTGTTCAAGGACCCGTTCCTCTTCTACCTGACCAAGGGCAGGCATACCCTGGAGCTGGAGTCCGTCAGGGAGTCCGGGTACATGGAGTACATCAGGATCTACAACGAGCCGGAGCTGCCCACGTACGCGGAGGTCAAGGCAGGCTACGCCGCCGCCGGCCACGCCTATTACGGTGGGGAGGTCCTGCCGCTCATAGAGGCGGAGATCACGTACGAGAAGTCGGACCCGACCCTCTACCCCATAGCCGACAGGACGAACCCGCTCAGCTCGCCGTCGTCCACCTCGAAGAACAGGATCAACTCCATAGGCGGGGTCAACTGGCGGAAGAGCAACATGTGGTCCTCCTGGCTGTTCGACGTGCCCGAGGACGGGCTGTACAAGCTGGGCATCAAGTACTGCCAGAACTACACGAACGGGCTGCCGGTCACCAGGTCCTTCATGCTGGACGGGGGGACGCCCTTCAGGGAGATGGAGGCCATAAGCTTCCCGTACTCCATGGATTGGAAGTTCATGTACCTGGGGGACGAGGAAAACGGCGACTACCTGTTCTACCTGACCAAGGGGACGCACGAGCTCAAGGTCATGTCCGTCATAGACGAGATATCGCAGGTGGTGCGCCACGTCAAGGACATCACCGCCGACCTCACCACGATGTACACGAAGATGATCATGGTCACGGGCATCATACCCGACGTGAACAAGGACTACCTGCTCCACAGGAGGATCGCGGACCTCATACCCACGCTCACCCTCTGCGCCGAGGAGCTCAAGGCGGAGATCGACTTCCTCAACGCGAGGTCCACGGAGTTCTCCGGGCAGACGGGCACGCTCGACGTCCTGTACATCCAGCTCCTGGACATGATCAGGGACCCCGACACCATCCCCGCGAGGATCACCCGATTCAACGACAACGTCATCAACCTGGGGATCTGGCCCAGGATGATCATGGAGCAGCCGCTGCTCATCGACTACTTCGTGGTGGCCGCCCATGACGAGGCCGCCATAAGGGTCAAGCCGAACATCCTCGAGAGCGCGTGGCACACGCTTTCCTCGTTCATCGCCTCGTTCACCGAGGACTACTCCGCGGTCGGCAGCGTCGAGGCGGGGGCCGACGTCATAAAGGTCTGGGTCTCGATGGGGCAGGAGCAGGCCAACACGCTCAAGGCGATGATCGACGAGGACTTCACGCCCAACAACAACATAGGCGTCAACATCAACATCATGCAGAGCGAGAACGTGCTCCTGTTCGCCACGGCCTCGGGCAAGGGGCCCGACGTGGCGCTCGGGACGGCCCAGGGCATGGCGGTCGACTACGGCATCAGGAACGCGCTCGAGGACCTCTCGGTCTACCCCGGCTTCGCCGAGGTGGCCACGAGGTTCCAGAGGAACGCGCTGGTCCCGCTCTCCTTCATGGGCAAGGTGTTCGCGCTCCCGCAGACGGCGGACTTCCCCATGCTCTTCGTGAGGGAGGACATCCTGGCCAACATAGGCGTCGACGTGCCGGACACCTGGGCCGAGGTCCTCGAGCTGATAGCGAAGCTGCAGGAGAACAACCTCCAGTTCGGCCCCGGCGGCTACACGAACCAGTACGGCGTCTCCGGCCCCAACCTGACCATATTCAACTCCATGTACTTCCAGATGGGCGGCAAGTATTTCGACGACGAGATGACCAAGTGCATACTGGACGAGCCGCTCGGCGTCGAGTGCTTCAAGTGGTTCACCCAGCTTTTCACCAACTACGGCCTGACGGCCTTCTACGACGGCTACTTCAGGTTCAGGATGGGCGCGGTCCCGGTGCTCATAGCCCCGTACTCGTTCTTCAACCAGCTCTCGGTGGCGGCCACCGAGCTCAACGGGCTCTGGGGCATGTACCCCCTGCCCGGCACCAGGATGGAGGACGGGACGATCGACAGGACCATCAGCTCCGGGGGCATGACCATAATGGTCATTCTCAGGGCCTCGAAGAACAAGGACTCGGCATGGAAGTTCATCGACTGGTGGACGAGCGAGTCCGCGCAGGCCAGGTACGGCAGGGAGATCGAGGCGGTCATAGGCAACGGCGCCAGGTACAACTCCGCCAACATGCGCGCGGTCACCCAATACGCGTGGCCCAGCGTGGAGCTGGCCAAGATCATGGCCTCGTGGGACAGGGTCGAGGAGATCCCGGTGGTGCCCGGCAGCTACTTCATATTCAGGCACATGACGAACGCGTACCTCAAGGTCACGTCCGACAACGAGATACCCAGGGAGGCCCTGGAGACGTACGTGAAGGAAATCAATTTGGAAATAACCAAGAAGAGAGAAGAGTTCGGGCTCATATGAAGGCAGTGGGCTGAGGCGGAGCGGCAAGGCCATCAATCGCATCGGGAGGAACGAAAGTGGGAAACAACCAGGACCAGGAAGTCCACATCTCCAAGGGATCCGACGCGGCGCTCCAATCGTCGTCCAGGCTCACCCGGCTGTGGTTCAAGGTGAAGAAGAGCAGGGTCTCCTACGTGATGATCGCGCCCTACATGATCCTCTTCGTGTTCTTCACCGTGATACCCGTAATAACGGCCATTTTCCTCAGCTTCACCTATTTCAACATCATCGAGTCGCCGCAGTTCATCGGGTGGAGCAACTACATGAGGCTGTTCCTCGAGGACGACGTCTTCATCATCGCCCTCAAGAACACGTTCGTGTTCGCGCTCATAACGGGCCCGCTGAGCTACATGGCCTGCTTCGTCTTCGCCTGGCTGGTCAACGAGCTGAAGCCCAGGGTGAGGGCCTTCGCAACGATCCTCTTCTACGGGCCTTCGCTGGCCGGCGGCACGATGACCATGCTCTGGATGTACTTCTTCAGCTCGGACGAGTTCGGGCTCATAAACAACTGGCTGCTCCAGCTCGGCATATTCACGGAGCCGTTCAAGTGGCTGCAGGAGTCCAGCACGAACTTCATAATCGTCATCATCGTGGCCCTGTGGGGGAGCTTGAGCACCAGCTTCCTCGTCTTCATCGCGGGGCTGCAGGGGGTCGACAAGGAACTGTACGAGTCGGGGTCCATCGACGGCATTAAGAACAGGTGGCAGGAACTGTACCACATCACGTTCCCCGCCATGAAGCCTCAGCTGATACTGGCCGCGATCCTCAACATCGCGGGCGTCATGGGGGTGGGCGAGCTGTGCAGGCAGCTGACGGGCATGCCGAGCCCGCTCTACTCCACCCATACCCTGGTCCTGCACATGGAGGACTACGGCACCACGAAGTACGAGATGGGGTACGCCGCCAGCATCGCCGTCGTGCTCTTCGCCATCACGCTCCTGCTGCGGTGGGGCATCAACAAGATCATAAAGCCCGAAAACTAAGGGGGGGTTGCCATAATGGGCGCTAAATCATACAGGTCGGTTTGGGGCAACGCGCTGGTGGTGTTCTTCATGGGATTGGTGGCGGTATTCATGGCCTTCCCCCTGGCGTTCGCGATAATGCACTCCCTGAAGCCGCTCGACGAGCTGTTCCTGTTCCCGCCGAGGTTCTTCGTCATGAAGCCCTCGCTGAAGAACTTCACCGACTTGTTCTCCCTCATGGGGAACTCGTTCGTGCCTTTCACCAGGTACTTCTTCAACAGCATATTCGTCAGCGTCGTGGGCATGCTCGCGCACGTGGTCCTTTCGTCGATGGCCGCCTACCCGCTCAGCAAGCATAAGTTCCCCGGATCCAAGGTTCTGTTCCAGGTCATCATACTATCCCTCATGTTCACCGGCTTCGTCCTGGGCATTCCCAGGTTCATAGTCATGAACTCGGTCGGCATGATCGACACGCTCTGGGCGCTGCTCCTGCCCGGCATAGCCGGACCGCTGGGCTTCTACCTGATGAGGCAGTTCATGACGCAGGTGCCCGACGCGCTCATCGAGAGCGCGAGGATAGACGGGGCGAGCGAGTTCCAGATATGGTGGCGGATCATGATGCCCAACGTCAAGCCCGCCTGGCTCACGCTCGGCCTGCTGGCCTTCCAGGGGTTCTGGGGGGACACCGCCTCGGTCAACCTATACATACATACGGAGTCCATGAAGACCCTGCCGCTGGCAATGGGGTACCTGACGAACGCGGGGATAGCGCGGGCGGGCGCGGGGGCGGCGGTCTCCATCGTCCTGCTGGCGCCCCCGCTGGCCATATTCATCATTACGCAGACGAACATCATCGAGACGATGAAGTCGTCCGGGATAAAGGAATAAGACGTCCGGAGGTATAAGCCATGAAGGGAACCATCAAAGTCGTGATCCTGTCGCTGGCGCTCGTCCTCCTATGCTCGGGCATGGCCTCCGCGACGATACCGTACTACAGCTACACGTACAAGACCTGGCAGGATATCTACCCCTCGCCGCACATATACGAGCCGATATGGGAGAGGTTCGGGTCGGACATGGGCGACGGGATAGGCAACTTCAACGCCCCCGAGGACATCTTCATAGACCACGAGGGGAACTTCTTCATCGCGGACACGCTCAACAACAGGATAGTCAAGCTTAACGGGGACTTCTGGTGCGTGGGCGTCATCGACTCCTTCGACAACGACGGCAGGCGCGACACGTTCAACCAGCCGACCGGGGTCTTCGTGACCAAGCAGAACGAGATCTACATAGCGGACAAGGAGAACAAGCGGATCGTGGTGCTCAGCGACGACCTTTCGCTGAAGATGATCATCAATGAGCCCAAGTCCGACATCATACCCGAGGACTTCAAATACAACCCGCTCAAGGTCGCCGTCGACAACACGGGCAGGATATTCGTCTGCGCGGTCAGCGCCATCGACGGGCTGTTCCTCTTCACGCCGAGGGGCGAGTTCGACAGGTTCTTCGGCAGCACGCCGGTCAAGGTGAACCCGATCGAGAAGATCTGGAGGATGCTGTACACGAGCAGGCAGAAGGAGAAGGTCTCCCTCAACCTGTCGATGGAGTACTCGAACATCACGATCGACCACACCGGGTTCATATACGCCACGCTGCGCAACCAGTCGAGGGAGCAGGTCAGGCGCCTGAACATCAACGGGACTAACATCATCAAGACGAACAAGATAACGGACACCAGGTTCGGCGACTACATCAGGGGCGGACCCGGGGTGCCCGGATCGCAGGTGGTGGACGCCGCGGTGGACGAGGACAACAACGTCTACGTGCTCGACATACGGACGAACAAGGTCTACCTGTACAACATCCTCGGCGACATGCTGGGGGTCATAGGCGGCAAGAGCACGGGGGCCATGCTGGGCGCGATGCACAACCCCGCGTCCATCGAGGTGAAGGACAACATCCTGTACGTACTCGACGGGGTCAGGGGCAGCATACTCAAGTTCGAGCCCACCGACTTCGGCAGGATGATCATAGACGCCAACAAGCTGTACATAGAGGGCAAGTACGTGGACTCGATGGACCTCTGGTACGAGGTCATAAAGCTGAACTCGAACTACGAGCTCGCGTACATCGGCCTGGGCAACGCCATGTACAAGCTGGGGAACTACGTGGACGCCATGAGGTACTTCGACCTGGGCTTCTACAAGGAAGGGTACTCAAAGGCCTTCAAGGAGCATAGGGGGGAGATAATAAAGGACAACTTCACCATCTTCATGACCTCGATAGTGGTCATCCTGGCGGGGCTCTTCGTCCTGCGGCGGTTCATGAGGCACAAGAACATAACGATGCGCAGGCTATACGGCGAGAACGACTAAGCGAAGGCTAACGGGGGAGGTACGGCGCAAGATGGAGCTGACGAAGAAGGAATGGTGGAAGGTCACGTTTCAGACCTGCATGTTCGCCTTCAGGGTCATCACGCACCCTATAGAGGGGATGTGGGAGCTGAAGCACCACAAGAAGAACGCGTTCGCCGCCTCGAACATAATCATGTTCCTGCTGTGCCTGCTCTTCATGCTGAGGATCCAGATGACGGGGTTCATCTTCGCCTCCGACAGGCCTGAGGACGTGAACATATTCTTCCAGGTCTCGTCCATATTGGTGCCCGTGCTGGCGTGGACGATACTCAACTGGAGCCTGACCACCCTAATGGACGGCAAGGGCAAGATGGTCCACGTGTACATCCAGACCGTCTACGGCCTGGTCCCCTTATTCTTGCTCTCGATACCCCAGATCCTCATAAGCCACTTCCTGACGCAGGGCGAGGACGCCTTCTACGCCATGTTCGGGGTGATCGCAATGATATGGAGCCTCATGCTCATCATCCTGGGCAACATGACGGTGCATGACTTCACCGTCAGCAAGACGCTGATTATGGCGTTCTTCACCATCGTCGCGTTCATATCCGTCTGCTTCCTCGCGATGCTGTTCGTGAACACGATCCAGCAGCTGTTCAACTTCTTCTATACCATATACGTCGAGCTGTCATTCGCCATATGAGGGGGTAACCATGCATAAGCTCAAGAGGCTTCTATCGATCGCAGTCGCAATAGCCATGCTGGCCTCGCTCGCGCTGTCGGCGCCGGCGTCCCCCGATCCGGACGTCGATCCGGACGCGGGCATAGACGCGGGCGACCCGGACGAGCCGGATGACGTCGACGCTGGCGTGGACGTCGGGGACGGCGGGGACGTGGACGCGGGTGAGCCGGGCGACCCGGACGGCGCGGACGTGGATGCGGGCGGCGGCGACGCCGGCGTCGACGCGGGCACTGACACGGACGGCGTCGGCGGGGAGGACGGGGACGGCCCGGACGCGGGCGGCGGTGAGGACCTGGAGGCGGGCGGCGTCGACGACCTCGCCACCCCACCCTCGGTGCCTACGGACCCCTTCGCGGGTTACTTCCTCGTCGCGGAGAACGCCAGGTTCAAGATGTACTTCAACGACGAGACGACCGACATAGCCATCGACGACTCGCTCACGAAGATGTGGACGACGTACCCGAGCGCCGAGTCGCTGCTGGACGTGCCGGCCGGGGTGCCGAAGAACACGATCATGTCGCACCTATACGTGCACCTGACGCGCGGTGACAGGGTCCTGGACTCATACGCCATGTCGACGATCGACAGCTCCAGGCAGAGGGGCCTCACCACCGACTACATCGACGGCGGGATCAGGCTTAACTACGACTTCCCCAAGCAGCAGCACTCATTCAAGATATCGATAGAGTTCACGCTGAAGGACGACTACCTGGAGATACGGCTGCCCGCCGACATGATAGAGGTGTACAACGAGGACTCGTCCGTCGTGCTGAACATGATCCGCGTCCTGCCGTTCTTCGGGGCGACGGAGGGCCACGACCAGGACGGGTACCTGCTGATACCCGACGGGCCCGGCGCCCTCATAGAGTTCAGCAAGAAGCTGGGGGCCTCCAACCCGGAAAGGATCATGACGGTCTACGGCAGCGACGACTCGACGCCGCAGAAGGACTCCCTCCTGCCGCAGGAGAGGAGCAGGCTTCCCTACTTCGGCATAGTGGACCAAGGCTATGGGCTCTTCGCGATAATAGAGAGCGCGGAGCAGTCATCCGAGGTCATCGCCGCGGCCGGCAAGGGGAACTCCGACAGCTACGTCAACGCCACCAAGTACTACATGGCCGCCTCCAGGTTCATATACCAGGTGAAGCAGGAGATATACCTTTTCAAGGGCCAGATAATACAGACGGGCAACGGCTTCTACTCCGAGGTGCGGAAGCCCATGATCTCGAACAAGATCCTGGGTGAGGACTATGTCGTGCGCTACTACTTCACCAAGGACGAGAAGGCGGACTACAACGAGTTCGCCGGCATATACCGCGACTACCTCATCGCCGAAAAGGGCTATAAGGATGAGAGGAAAGGCGAGGTGGTCTTCAACCTGGGGCTGTTGGGCGCCTACGACATCAAGGACAACGTCGCGGGCATACCCACGCTCATCCTGAAGCCGCTCACCACCTTCGACCAGGCCAGGACCATATGCGAGGCGTTGAAGTCGGGCGGGGTCGACAACATCAACCTGAGGATGTACGGATACAACGGCGGCGGCTACAAGTCGTATGTGGAGAGCAGGGTGGACCCCGAAGGGAAGCTGGGGGGCGCCAGGAGGCTTCGGGACCTCATAGACTACGCCAAGAAGGAAGGGATCAACCTCTTCCTCTCCAGCGACATAAACGAGGCCTGGAAGAACGGCAGGGGGTTCAGCGGCAACAGGAACTCGGTGAGGGAGCTGAGCAACGGGCTCTCGCTCCAATACGAGTGGAGCATACTGCATCCGGAGACGACCATCAGCAAAGGCTGGTACCTGGTCTCCCCCAGGTTCCTCAAGGGATACGCCGAGTCGTTCCTCAAGAGCGCGGCCGACTACGGGGTCAGGAACCTGGCCTTCGACAAGCTCGGCGAGATGCTCTACGGCGACTTCCGGAAGAACGACGAGGTGCCCAGGGACATGGCCCAGCGCATATACCTGGAGATATTCAGGTACCTGAGCGAGAACACCGACAGGCTCATGGTCTCCGCGGGCAACGCGTACGCGCTGCCTTACGTGACCGACCTGATCAACGTGCCGGACGAGTCGTCGAGGTACGTCATCGTGACCCGCGACGTCCCGTTCACCCAGCTGGTGATACACGGCACCATCAACTACAGCGCCTACCCGGGCAACTACCGGTACAACAAGGCGAAGCAGTTCCTGCGCTGCATAGAGTACGGGTCCGCGCCTTACTATGAGTGGATATACGAGGAGTCGTCCATCATGAAGAAGTCGACGCTGAACGACATGTACAGCGCGAACTACGCGGATTGGCTGGACGAGGCCATCGCGGAGTACCTGGAATTCAAGTCGGTCTTCGGGACGCTGGCGG